>DAOOIT010000028.1 GCA_035384565.1 Planctomycetota bacterium
CAGGCCGGACTTCCACCGGCAAGCCAACGACACCTTTCCGCGACGCCCCCGGACGCTTACTCCGCTCCGGCACGGTCGGCCAGTTGGAGCGCAACCTGCCGTCGGGCGACCGCAGTATCTTCGGCCATTACCCCTACACGGTCGTCAGCATTGACTACGCCAAGTCCGACAGCCACAAGGCCAATTTCCTCCAGCACGGTCCCGACTTCGTGATCGTGGACGAGGCCCACGGCGCCGCCCGCCCTGCCGGCCAGTCCAGCGGCCAGCAGCAGCGCCACCAGCTTCTCTGCGAACTCGCCAAGAAGCCGGAGCGGAACATCATCCTGCTCACCGCCACGCCGCACAGCGGCGTCGAAGAATCCTTCCTTTCGCTCCTCGGCCTTCTCAACCCGAGCTTCGGCTCGCTTGACCTCCAGAAGTTGCGGGAAGCAGACCGCGATGCTCTTGCCCGCCACTTCGTTCAGCGCCGGCGGGCCGACATCAAGAACTGGCTCGGCGAGGACAACCCTTTCCCTCAACGCGACCCGAGTGAGGCCACATACGAGCTTTCCGCCAAGTGCAGGGACCTCTTCCGGCGCGTCTACTCGTTCAGCGCAGCGATGGTGAGGTCCGCCGACACCCTCAGCGGCGCGCGCCGCCGCATCCGCTATTGGTCGGCTCTGGCCCTCCTCCGCTGCGTCATGTCCAGCCCGGCCGCCGCACAGGCCGCCATCCTGAACCGAGTGAGGGGCGGAGCCGAGGACATCCCCGACGAGCAGGCAGCCGACGACGCCTGCACGCCCTTCATCTACGAACCCGCTGACCAGGAGACGGAGGACGCCCAACCCGCCCACGTCGTCGAGCAGGGTGAAGCCGGCATGTCCGACTCCGAGCGGAGCCGGCTCCGGGAGTTCGCCCGGCTCGCCGACGAAATCCAGGGCACCGACGATGACCACAAGGTCGTCGAGTGCACGCGCCTTGTCGCCGGCCTCCTCCGTGGGGGCTACCATCCCATCATCTGGTGCCGCTACATCGCCACCAGCGACTATGTGGCTGACCAGCTCGCCCGCCGGCTCCAGCGCGACTTCCCCGATCTGCGCGTTGTGTCCATCACGGGGGCGTTAGCGGACGACGAGCGCCGCCTCAAGGTCGCCGAACTCGGCCAGCACCCCCGCCGCATCCTCGTCGCCACCGACTGCCTCTCGGAGGGCATCAACCTCCAGGAGCACTTCACGGCCGTCATGCACTACGACCTCCCGTGGAACCCCAACCGCCTGGAGCAGCGCGAGGGCCGTGTGGACCGCTTCGGCCAGACCGCCAAGACGGTCAAGGCCATCCTCTTCTACGGCCGCGACAACATCATAGACGGCGCGGTTCTCGAAGTCCTTCTCCGCAAGGCCCAGGAAATCCATCGCACCCTTGGCATCTCCGTCCCCGTCCCGATGGACAGCGAGACGGTCATGGAAGCCGTCCTCAAGCATCTCTTCTTCCGCTCCACGTCCCCCGACCAGAAACTCCTCTTCCAAGACCCCATTGTCCAGGACATGCACCGCCAGTGGGACCGCTCCGCCGACCGCGAGAAGGAGAGCCGCACCCGCTTCGCCCAGCGCGCCATCAAGCCCGATGAGGTCCAGCGCGAGCTAGAGGAAACCGACTCCGTCCTCGGCGACCCCGATGCCGTCGAGCGGTTCGTCCGCAATGCCTGTCAGCGACTCGGAGCCGCGGTCCAACAGGCCAAGAATGGGCAGTGGACCATCAGTGGCCTCGCCCACCTGCCCGATTTGGTGAAGGAAACCGCCTCCGACGCGCCCGAGAACTGGCGCGTGACGTTCAAGTCGCCGCCGCCCGAAGGGGCCACGTACCTGGGCCGCAACCATCCCTTCGTTGCTGCCCTTGCCCAGTTCCTCATGGAGGACGCCCTGACCCAGCACGGCGCCGCCCGCGCCACCCGGTGCGGCGTGATCAAGTCCCGTGCCGTGGACCGTCGCACCGTCCTCCTCTTGCTGCGCCTCCGTTTCCTCATCGAAGAGCCGGACAAGCCCGACAACCCCATGCTCGCCGAGGAGGTCTACGTCTGCGGCTACCGCGGCTCCCCGCCCAACCGCCTGGACTGGCTGGGCGATGCCGAGACGCTCAAACTCCTCGCCGAGGCCCGCCCCGACGTCAACACGCCGCCGCAGGAACGCTCCGAAGTCCTCTCCGAACTGCTCGCAGCCTGGGACGGCCTTCAGGGGCCTCTTGAGCCCGTCGTCGCTGCCCGCGCCAAGCGGCTCGACGAGGCCCATCGCCGCGTCCGTGCCTCTGCGGGTCTGGCTCGTCGCGGACTCCGCATCGCCCCGCAGCTTCCCCCCGACCTCCTGGGCATGCTGGTCATCCTGCCCATCCCGAAGGGGGTGGCGCGATGAGCGTCTTCCCCTGCCTCAAACTCGAAGGTGGTCTCCTCGCTGCCGATCTCATTGACCAGATCGCCGCCGGCGATGCCAAAGGCCAGAAACCCGCCGACTTCGGCCTCAAGCCTGGTATACACCTCACCGATGAGATCTCCGCCGTCTGGGCCAGCGCCCAGGACCACTGGCGCGGCTTTCAACGCGGCCTCGAACGCCTCGATCAGGCCGACCCCGCGACCAGCATCACCCGCGACCAGTGGATGATCCCTCTTCTCGGCCTCCTTGGCTACGACAACCTGGCCTACCAGCCCAGGGCCGCCGAGGTGGATGGTCACTCCTTTGCCATCTCCCACCGCGCCGGCCCCGACGAGAAGGCCCCACCCATCCACATCGTCGGGTGCCGCCAAGGGCTCGGAGAGCGCCCCGCCTCCGGACGTCCCCGCCTGGCTGCCCACTCCCTCCTCCAGGATTACCTGAACCGTTCAGAAGACCTGTGGGGCGTCGTGACCAACGGCAAGGCCCTCCGCATCCTCCGCGACTCCCAGCTCATCAGCCGCCTGGCCTACATCGAGTTCGACCTCGAGCAGATGCTCGAAGGCCAGAAGTTCGCCGATTTCGCGCTTCTCTACCGCCTCCTCCACCGTTCCCGGCTTCCCAAAACCAGCGACGATGCCCCCAAGTACCTTCTCGAAGAGTACCGCCGCATCACCGTCGAGCAGGGAGGCCGCGTCCGCGAGCACCTGCGCGACGGCGTGGAAGTGGCGCTGCGAACCCTCGCCAATGGCTTCCTACGCCATCCGCGCAACCAGGAACTTCGCGCCGCCGTCGCCGCAGGCCAACTGACCCCCACCGACTTCTACACCCAACTCCTCCGCCTCATCTACCGCTTCCTCTTCCTGATGGTCGCCGAGGAACGCGGCCTCATCACCGACAACGCCACATACCACGGGCACTACAGCATCGCCCGTCTTCGCCGCCTCCTCGACGTGCGCACCGCCTGGTCCGGCTACGACGACCTCTGGCTCAGCCTCCAGATCACCCTCCGTCTCTTCGAGGACGAGAAGTTCGGCAGCGCTCTTGGCATCCCGCCCCTCAACGGTGACCTGTTCAACCCCCTTCGGACCCGCGATCTCAACACCGTCTTCCTCACCAATCGCGACTTCCTAACGGCGCTCTGGCATCTCGCCATGTACCGCGAATCGCCCCGCACCCCCTGGCGCCGCATCAACTACGCCGCCCTCGATGTGGAGGAGCTTGGCTCCGTCTACGAAAGCCTCCTCGACTTCCAGCCGCTGTTCGGTGGTGTAGCACAGCCGCCCTCGGCTGTGTCTTCTGTGGGCGGGGCGTCTCTGCCCCGCGTTCCTTCTTCCTCCCCTGACCCCGAACCCCGAACACCGAACACCCAACACGGCTCTTCTCCCGTCCCCGACACCCAACACCGAACACCAAACACCGTTTCCTCCGGGCCGATCACCTTCGACCTCGGACAGGGCACTGAGCGCAAGTCCACTGGCTCCTACTACACCCCGCCCCAGCTCGTCCAGGAGTTGATCAAGAGCGCCCTGGTGCCGGTGATGGAAGACCGCCTTGAGCAAGCAAGGCGATTGGCGAATGGCCAGTGGCGAACGGAAGAGGAGAAGCAGCATGCGCATTCAGTCGTATCGGGATCTCGATGTCTGGCAGCGGGGCATGGGGATCGCCAAGCAGGCGTACCAACTGACGAAGCGCTTTCCCCGGGAGGAGCTGTACGGCGTGACCTCGCAAGTCCGTCGGGCGGCCAGCTCGATCCCGGCCAACACGGCGGAGGGGTGGGGGCGGCACTACCCGGCCGAGTTCATCCAGTTCCTGAGGAAGGCCAATGGCAGCCGGACAGGACTGGAGACCCATCTGCTCCTCTCCGCGGAAGTGGGCCTGTGCACCCAGGAGCAAGTCGAGCCACTGCTGACCGAGACCGAGATCCTCGGCAAGCAGCTCCTCAGCCTCGAGCGAAGCCTGGGACGTCGGACCGCGAAATGACAGCGCTCTGGGCTTCCACCCCACTCGCCACTCGCCACTCTCTACTCGCCCAACACGCCATCCTCTCCATCAAGGTCTGCGACCCCGCCTCTGGCAGCGGCCACTTCCTCCTCGCTGCTGCCCGGCGCCTCGGGGACGAACTAGCCCGGATTCGCTCGGGCGGCGACGAGCCAAGCCCCGAGCAGCGACGCGAAGCCGTCCGCGACATCATCACCCATTGCATCTACGCCGTGGACAAGAATCCCCTCGCCGTGGACCTCTGCAAAGTCGCCCTCTGGATCGAAGGCCACACGCGCGGCAGACCCCTGACCTTCCTTGACCACCGTGTCCGCCACGGCGACTCCCTCGTCGGCGTCCTCGACATGTCCGTTCTCTCGCAGGGAATCCCTGACGACGCCTACAACCCTGTGACAGGCGACGACAAGATCGTTGCCAAATCGCTCAAGCAGCAGAACCGCGACGAGCGGAAAGGCCAGAAGTTCGTCTCCATGCCTCCCGCTCAGGAGCTTCGGTCGCTCACAGAAGACCTCCGCCCCATCTTTGACCTCCCCGATGATTCCCCGGCCAACGTCCGCCGCAAGGCCGAAGTCTACCAACGCGCACACGGCCACGGAACCGCCTACGAACGCGACGCCAACGCCTGCGACCTCTGGACAACTGCTTTCTTCACGCCGCTGACCGATCAGGCGCTCAAAGGCCACGTCATCCCCACTACGAGTGACCTGCGTGGCTTCTTGGAACGTGGCGTCGCCGACCCACGCCTCCTCGGCGCCGCCGGCGCCATCGCCCATCGCCATGCCTTCTTCCACTGGCCCCTCGAATACCCCGATGTCTTCGCCGTGGGCGGCTTCGATGTCGTCCTCTCCAACCCGCCGTGGGATGTCCGTGAAGCCGAAGACCAAGAGTTCTTCGCAACGCGGGAACCAGTTTTGGCCAGGCTACCTGGCGACAAGAGAAAGAGGGCCATCGAGAAGCTAGCGGTAAGCGACCCGCTGCTCTATCGGGAATGGGTGGAGAGTAGGAGGTCGATGGAAAGCGAGGCCAGGTTCCTGCGTGGCTCGGGACGGTTCCCGTTCATCTCCGGCAAAGTGAACTTGTACGGCGTGTTTGCGCAACTGGCTTCATGCATCATCAACGGGCCAGGAAGATGCGGCGCTGTGTGCCCAACTGGGATTGCCACGGACGACTACAACAAGAAGTTCTTCGCCTACCTGATGGACTCCAGTCGCCTAGTGAGCCTGTTCGATTTTGAGAACCGTGAGGCGCTGTTCCCGGGAGTCCACCGATCCTACAAGTTCTCCCTCCTCACCTTGGCCGGAAAGAGGGGATCAACGGCCCAGAAGGCTGAGTTCCTGTTCTACGCCACGCAAGTCGACCACCTCGGCGACAAGCGCCGGCGCTTCTCCCTAACCGCAGCCGATCTCTTGAGGATCAACCCAAACAGCCGAACCTGCCCCGTTTTCCGAACCAGGCCCGATGCCGAGCTTGCGCGGTTGATCTACGAACGTGGCGCCGTCCTCATCAACGACCAGGCTGGTACGAGCCCTTGGGGCGTGAAGTACCAACAGGGTCTGTTCAACATGACGACTGATTCTGGCCTCTTCCGGACCTCGGATGAACTGGGGGTGGCCGAATGCCTGCCAGTAGGCAATCGGTTCGTCAAAGGTGAACGTGTCTGGTTGCCACTTTACGAGGGAAAGATGGTTCAGGGGTACGACCATCGTGCAGCCAGCATCGTGGTTAACCAAGCCAACGTGAGCAGGCAGGCGCAGCCTGAACCCACCTCCTTAGAGGAGCATCTTGACCCTTGTTTCGCGGCAATTCCGCGCTATTGGGTTAGCGCTGAAGAAGTCCACGGACGCACCGGCGACTGGGGGCGCGATTGGCTTCTTGGGGTGAAGGATGTCACCGCCGTGACGAATGAGAGAACCGCGATCTACGCCGTCCTCCCAGCCACGGGCGTGGGGCATACCTTCGCTCTGCTTCTGCCGACCGGTTCGCCAGACGCATGCGTGACTTGCTGTTTCCTGGGCGAACTCAACGGCCTCGTCTCCGACTACGTGACAAGGCAAAAGGTCGGAGGAATCCACCTCACGCTCAGTGTACTGAGCCAACTCGCCGTGCTGCCGCCAGGCGGCTACTCGCCCACTCACAGTATCCCACGCATGCTGCCACGGGTGCTCGAACTCACCTACACCGCCTGGGACATCAAGGGCTTCGCGGACGACGTGTGGCGGGAGGCGGACGAGGGGCTGAGAGCGGCGATTCGGGGACAGTGGGAGGCGAACCGTGCGGCGACGGGCGGCCACGAGTGGGCGCCGCCCGACTGGGCCGAGATCGCCAAGGACGGCATCCCGCTCCCGCCGTTCAAGTGGGACGAGGCCCGCCGTGCCCTCCTGCGAGCCGAACTCGACGCCCTCTACGCCCGCCTCTACGGCCTGAACCGCAAGCAGCTTCGCTACATCCTCGACCCCGCCGACCTCACGCCCCGCGAGCTTGAGGACATCCTCGACCCCTTCGAGGAGGTCACCGACCCGTTGGACGCCGAGGGCTACCGTCGCCGCTGCGAGACCTCCGACTTCCCAGGCGAAACCTTCCGCGTCCTCAAGGAAAAGGAACTGCGCCGCTTCAACGAATACCGCACCCGCCGCCTGGTCCTCGAAGCCTGGGAGCGGATGCAGTCCAAGTGAGGTAAGGAGGCCGACATGCCTGAGATGGGCGCTCAGCCCTCCCACCCGCCTGAGGGTCTGCCAGTGGAGTTGCCAGGCCCGTTGCCGTTCATCTGGCCCGAGCCACGTGTCCACGCCGGAATTGCCCGGTACGAAACGATGCCCCCTTTCGAGCATCTCCTGGCGGAGGCTGACCTGATCTCGGGCGTACTCGTGGGGTTGGCAGAGAAGACAGTCGAGTGGCTTGACGCGCTGATGCACCAGGGCAGACCGCGCAAGGTGAGTCTCGTGCTCGTCGTCTATCCCGCTTGCCCTACCCGAGAGAGGCACTTGCTGAGCGTCAAGAAGATCCAGGATAGCCTCAAAGGGCCGGAGCATGAGCTTAGCGTCCGTGTGCTGCCAGTCCCCAGGTCCTTTGGCGACGATTGCGAGAAGATGGTTCTCCCGCCGACCGTACTACAGGCCCATGCGACTGGCAGTGGCAGGACTGTGCTTTGCATAGGGTCCGTCGGTGACGCAGGAAGAGACGAGAGCTATTGCGCCAGCTTCAACGTCGTGTTCCAGCCTGATGACGCGCTGCGGGATGCGTGGCGGCGGTGGTTCCAGTGGCTCTTGAGCAGCTCAGCGCCGCTGAGACTTGAGACGGCCCGCATCCCACACCTGGTGCCTGCGGCCGGCGACCTCAAAGCGGCGGAGATGTGGCAGGCGTTCGAGAGCGCCTGTCGTGGTCCCGAGGCGGACCAGGATGCCCGTCCCACGGTTGACCCTGTGACGGGTGAAGTCACCAGGGAGGCGGACGGCACCGAGGTGAAGAGATGGGATGGCGGGCAGACGGCCCTTGACCCGCTGGCGCGGAAGCTCCAGGAGGTCTATGCGCAAGGGCACCTTGTGACCGTGGACGAGACGACTCGCATCAAGCCGGTGGCAATCCCGGTGAAGGCGACGCTGCTCGGCCAGCAGTCGGAGCGCACGGTCGGAGCATTGAAGCAGAAACAATCGTTCACGCTCCAGATACTTGATGAGGTTGCGGCTAAGGAGGTGGAGAAATGCCGCAAGGTCACCGACCTGTTGGACCTGTTCAGCTACCCACTGAGTCTGGGCAACAGGTGGATTCCCGAGGCCGCGCAGAGCCTGCTGGAGGCGGAACTGAATGCCCGTAACAAGAAGGGCCAAGCCACTCTGAAGGCAGCGCTTGGCGGGTGCGAGATCCCTGCTTTCATTGGGAGACGCTCCAAAGCCATCCGTGCGGACCTGGACGCGATGTACCAGCAGCTTGGCCAGGGAGCGACTGTGCCGGATGACAGGTTCCAGGCGGTACTGGGGCAGGTAGAGAGCCGACTCACGGCCGCCCTGAGTGCCCGTATCACGCCTCGCGCCGTCTACAGCCGGATCGTTCCGCCAGACCTGACCGCCAGCGCCCGGAGTGAGAACTGGAGCCAGCCCTTCCTGCTTCTGCTGCGGGCCGCCCGGCTGATGCGGGAGGCCCTGACCGACGGGTACTTCCCCCGCAGGTTCTCAGGCCTCAATGTCACCGAGGCGGAGTTGCTGCCGGCTATGGACGTCTTCGCGGACAGCATCGTGCAGACCCGTGACTCACGCCGGGCACGTGAGGAGTTGTCCGCCTTGGAGGAGATCGAGGATGGCCCCGCGACGGCTCAAGCAAAATGCTCTGCCGTATGGCAGATCATCAGAGGGCAGGTGGGAACGCCCTGAAGATGGTTGCTCCAGCATCTTCAGAGCTTGTGCCACGGTTGTGCCACGGACGATGCCGAAGAATGTCACTTCCCGCCCTTCCTGTCACTTGCTGTCACTTCGGACGCCGCCCCGCAGCGTCGCCGTAAACGCAGACAGGGCAAGGACTAAATCCATAAGTCCTTGCCCTGCCTGATGGTGGAGACGAGGGGATTCGAACCCCCGACCTCTAGAGTGCGATTCTAGCGCTCTCCCAATTGAGCTACGTCCCCGGGTAACCCTTGCCATTCTACGCCACGCCGCTGTGCCTGTCAAGGGCCCGATCACTGACTAAGGGCAGGCAAGGACTGCCGGTGACTTGTGCCGTCCCTGCGGGACGTGGGCATCCCAGTCGGAGGTTCCAGTCTCTGCCCCGTCTCTTCGACCTGCTGTCTCTCGAGCCTCCCGCCGGTTCGAGACCCGCGGGAGGTCCGGCTGTACGGCTGAAGTGTGGCTGTGCGCCGTTTCCCCAGGGCGTTCCCCTGGGCTGATATGGCACGCTCCTTCGGAGCTCGGATGCTCAGTGCCGAGCGCGGGGATGGGACCGATGCGCTCTCTGCCGCGCGGGCTTGCATCTGTGCCGTCAGATGGTAGACTGCTTGGGCAGGATGGCCGGGACGCTCCGGCCGCTCGCAAGGGACGGCACAGGCGTGCCGGCGAAGGTCAGGCTTCTGAGGGGCAGAACGTGGGTTCACGGCGATGGCTGAGGTGGGTGTCGGCCTGGGTCGTAGTGCTCGGTTGCGCGGCCGGAGCCGGGGAGCGCGGCCAGGTGGGAGGCCCGCTCGCAGGTGTGGAGTTGCCTCCCTTCCCGACGCAGCACGGCGAGCCGCCGGGCCACCCTGGGCATAGCGAGGGCTTTCCCGAGTCAGAGCTGTACCCAGGCTCGGTCGAGCACTTCCGCACGGTGAGCCTGAAGAATCTCCCCATCCGCCCCCTCTGGGACCGCCAGAGCCAGGTGAAGAACTTCCTGGCTCACCAGTTGCCGGGCGTGGCACGGGCGCAGGTTGAGGAGTATGCGGCCCCCGTCTACCAGGTGAAACGCTACGGACCACCGGTCAACACAGGCAAGGCGCTCCGTCCGGTGCCCGTCGTGCGCTGCAAGGTGGGCCAACCGGTTCTTCGGCTCGACCTCGGCGAGCTGGATGCCGGCCTGTATGCGGTGCGCGTGATCGGGGCGGTGGAGACGCCGCGTCTCCGCATCTTCCGCCAGCCGCTCTACCTCGCACTGAAGGTCAACGACGGGTTGGATGGCAGCGCCCATATCTACCGCCTCCGCATCGGCTACTGCGACGAGTTCTACAGCGTGGCCGAGTTCTACTTCCACGCCACGGCTCGGCGCCGTTTCGAGGCGGAGCTGTGGGTGGATAAGGGGAGCACGGTGGACCTGCTGGTGCACAACATCTCCCTGGACGACATGCTCGCGGGCACGACGCACCGCGCGGTGAAGACCCGCCAGACGCTCGTGACGCCGGAGCAACTGGCCCTGATGCGGGAGGGGCTGCCCGAGAAGGAGCGGCAGGCCATCGAGAAGCTGACGGCATGTACGCCCGAGGAGCGGCTCGCCCGGGATGCGGCGATCTGGGACTGGCTGCCGCCCATCAATTCGCAGGGCTACGGCCTGCTCAACGCCCAGGCGGGGGCCGGCTTCGTGCCCCAGGGGGTGGCCGACAAGACTCTCGAGGAGATCAACGCGGAGCACGGGCAGTGGGAGGTACTGCCCAATATAGACCACAACCTGGGCATGGTGCTCACGCGGGACCCCAAGAGCCAGAACGCCTTCCTCATCAACCGCAAGCTCGGCCTGAGCTACACGACGGATGACCTGGTCACTCGCCGCCCGCTTCCCGGCCCTTACCCCTATTCCGACGACGGCGCCGGGCTGTTCTTCCCCGATCCCGCCGATCCGCAGAGGGGGCGCCTCCTCGCGCCCATCGCGCACGGGGTTCAGGACCGCTTCCGCCGGGGCTACCACGGGATGGGCGGCCTGAGGGGCTACGCGCGGACCATCCACCTGTCGGGCAACCGCGAGTTGCTCCGGGACGCAGCCGTGAGCCTCATCCGCTATGCCTACCAGTTCCCCACCATAGATTCGGCCAACTACCTGGCCGAACTCGCGGTTGCGGCGGGCTTTCAGGGCCTGGACTTCCGCTGCCGACAGCGGCACGACAAGGCATATTGGATGCCCGACTACGCGGCCTATCTGGCTGCCATCCGCGACTACGACCTTCTCTTCCCCTTCATCCAGGGCAACGAGGAGCTCGCCGCTTCCATCCGCCGCTTCGTCCCGTGGGTGCAGAGCTCGGCCGACCTCATCAGGCTGCTCGACGTCTACCTCGTGCAGATGACCGCGAAGCGGACCCTGCGCTATCTGGACCACACGCACCCGACGGCCATCGCCGACCTCGCGGCAGTGCTTGGCGATACCCGCGTGACCGACCCCTGGATGGAATGGCTGTTCTCCAGGACCTTCGTCTATCCCCTCCCGCCCGCGGGGATCCAGGACGTGACGATCAGCGGCCACGACCGCGAAGGGGCGCAGTACATCGCCTCCACCTTCTACGCCCGAGGCGAGGGGGCCTCGCGCATGGCCGCCGCGCTCGACCGCTATCTGGCCGCAGGCGGCAACCCGCGGTTCGACCTCAGCGACCCCGCCCTCTACCCGAAGCCGCGCGCCCACGCCGACTGGCTGCTTCGCATCCTCGTCGCGGGCTGCGACCGCGCGCGCATCGGCGACGTGAGCGGGCCGAGCCTGCGGCAGGGCGATTCGCTGCTCGACCTGGACGAAACGGTTCGCGCCGCCTGGCGCTGGTCGGGCGACCCGCGGTTCGCCTGGCTCCTGCGCCACGTCTACGGCCGCAAGGGCGATTCGGACGCTGACTGGGCGCGGGTAGAGGAGGCGGCGGCGAAGCCCCGCCGGGCGCCCTGGCTCGACAACCGCTCCCGCGCCGTGGAGAACTGGTTCGGCGTCCTGGAGACCGGGCAGGAGCATGACGACTTCCGCTTCCGCCGCGCCGCGCTCGTGCGCACGGGCGCCGGCATCGGGCACCAGCACAGCGATGCCCTTGACCTTCAGGTCTTCGCCCACGGCATGGCGATGGTGATGGACGGCGGGGCACGCGGCGGTTACTCCGAGCCGAACGACCGGATAACGCGCGTCCACAACTTAGTCGAAGTGGACGGCAAGGATCATCTCGCCTATGGCTGGGTGCAGGCCCTTTCGGACGCGCCCGGGGCGCGCTACCTTCGCGCCGCGGCACTCCCTCCCCCAGCCTGCTCGCTCTTCAGCCGCCAGACCGCGCTGGTGGACGTGGACGAAGGCCAGGGCTCCAAGCCGTTGCAGGTCGAGTTTCAGAAGCCGGGAGCGCGCTTGCCGGCCGGCGTTGTCACGCCGAACTCCTACGTCTTCGACGTCTTCCGTGTCGCGGGAGGCAAGCTCCATAGCTACTGCTGCCACGCGACGGTCAACGACGACTTCCAGTGGAATGTCCGCAACCCGACGCCCGTCGAGCACCTGGAGAAAGAGACGGGAGAGACCGACACCGAGGCGCAGTACCTCTCCCCCTTCAGCCTCTCGAAGGGCCGGAAGCTCGCGGGCGACGCTCCGGACATGCTCCAGGCCACGTGGCGGCAGCTTCGATTCGAGAAGGACACAAAGGGCGGGGTCTCGGAGGAGAGCATCCTGGGGGCGAACTTCGACCCCGGCTCGCCGCCGAAGTTCACGCGCTGGCACCTCTTCGGCACGGCGGGGCGGCGCGCCCTCCAGGCCCAGGTCGTCATGCACAAGTCGGGCTACCAATGGACGGCGCTGACGGTGTGGAACCGGTCGCAGGGTCCGCCGCTCGATGCCGCCTATCCTGCCCTCGTGGAGCCGTATGTCGGCGAGCCGTTCATCACGGCACAGAGGGAGTTGCCCAGCGAGCCGAACGAGACGGATGCCCTGCGGGCGGTGGCCGTCGAGGTGCAGACGCGCAACGGCCGTCACGACCTGTGCTTCGCGGACGGCCGCCCCGACAGGACGCGCTCGGTGCAGGCCGCCGGGGGAGCCTGCCGCATCGCGGGCGAGTTCGCCTTCGTCTCCCGCGACGCTCAGGGCCTGCGCTCGGCCGTCCTCACGGGCGGCACGCTCCTCGAGACGCCTGACCTCCGCATCGCGCTCGCCGAGCGGGAGTACAGCGGCCAAGTCACCAGGGTAGACTACCTGAACAAAACGTTCTGGATTGACCGCCCGTGGCCCGCGGCCTGCGCGGGGCAGGTGTTGAAGGTTCAGAGTCCCGGCTGCCCGACGAGCTACACCATCGCCTCCGTCGCCCCGGAGGGCGCGGGCAGCCGCATCGTGGTCACGCACGGCGCCGACTTCTACCGCGCCCCCATCACCCAGGTGCTCAGCGGGCAGCGGCGGGTGGACGGCCGCCTGCCGCTGCCCGCCGGCCGCGGCAGCATCCGGGGCATGACCGCCTCCAACGACACGCTGAGCACGCTCTGGCGAATCGAGAGGAACAGCGGCAACGACTTCACGCTGGAGGGCGGCGAGGTTCGCGAGGCCGACTTCGCCCCGTCCAATGCCCTCCGCATCTGGGAGTACGGCGTGGGCGACCGCGTGCGGCTCGCGGCCTGGGCCGCCGTCCGCCGCACCGAGCCGAACCGCTTCGAGCTCACGGGCAACGCCAGCTTCAGCATCTCCCTCAAGGCTGCCAGGCTGGAGCTGTCCACCGACGCCAGGACCTGGGTGCCGGCCGCGGGGCCAGTGGTCGAGATCGGAGCGGCGGAACTCTCCCGAGGGCCCGTCGCGATTCGTGTCCTGCCGTGAAGCCGCCAAGCGAATAGCACGACAACGCTAGTTCCCTGGGCCTGCATGACGTGCTATTCCGGCCGCGAACCAGTTTGCTGTGGCCGGAGACAAGCGACGATAGCATGTCGTTCTGAGTGAAGCCCGCCTTCCGGCGGGCGGGACGGGGAATCTCTCGACGGGTCGCGCCCGCGGTCCAGGGCTTGCCTCGGTGCCCGGACAGGAGCCAAAGAAGGATTCTTCGGCTTCGGCCGCCCAGAGGCGGCCTACACTCAGAATGACGGCTTTCTGGGGCTCGCGCCGGGGAAAGCAGCGTTGTCGTGATGGCGGCGTCCACCCGCGAGGGCGGCTGGACCAGCAGGAGCCGCCTGCTCATCGCGCTGGTCGCCTCCACGTCGTGGGGAATCTCGACTCGGCGGCGCCTCCCGCCGCGCCGTCCAAATTGGGTGGAATCGCAAGCCCCATTCGGGTAGAATAGAGGGCAGCCAAGATCGTCGTGGGGCCCCAGCCCACGGGTATTCATTCTGGAAGGAGTGTCGGACGATGCCGAGCAGGCTGTTGGTGGGCGCCGGGCTGTTCGTCGCGGGGGTGCTGATGTGGAGTCTGGGCTGCGGCGCGGCCCAGGCGGGCGAGGACGCCAAGGGCGACCTGGAAGAGGTGAAGTTCGAGCTGCCTCTGCCCATGTTCCGCGGCACGCCCAAGGAACTGAAGTTCGACGAGCACATCGAGAAGCCGTCGGGCAAGCCGCGCCCCGCGTTCCTGGCGCCCAAGGGCACAAAGAACGTGGCGCTGAAGAAGCCCGTCACGAGCAGCGACGATGCGCCGATCATCGGCGAGCTAGCCCAGGTGACCGATGGCGACAAGAAGGGCAGCGACGGCTCGTACGTGGAGCTCGGCCCCGGCCGCCAGTGGGTGCAGATTGACCTCCAGGAGAAGTACAACATCCACGCCCTCCTGGTGTGGCACTTCCACGGCGAGGCCCGCATCTACCACGACGTGGTGGTGCAGGTGGCCGACGACCCCGACTTCATCACCAACGTGCGCACGATCTACAACAACGACTACGACAATTCCTCGGGCCTGGGCATCGGCAAGGACCTCGAGTACCTCGAGAGCAACGAGGGCCGCCTCATGCCGTGCAAGGACATCGTGGCCCGCTACGTGCGGCTCTACTCGAAGGGCAGCACGGCCAACGACATGAACCACTACACCGAGGTCGAGGTCTACGCCACGCCGGCCAAATGACCCGCCGAACCGCCGCCGTCGCACTCATCCTGGCCGTGGCAGCCGGAGCCCTCGCGTTCCGGCTGCCACGCCTTGCTTTGAGGCCCCTGCACTGCGACGAGGCGGTCGAGGCGGTGAAGACGGGCATTCTCTTCGACACAGGCGTCTACCGCTACGACCCCCACGAGTACCACGGCCCCACCCTCCACTACGCCACCGTGCCGTTCCTCTGGCTGAGCGGCGCCAGGTCGTTCGCCGACTCGTCCGAGACAACCTACCGCCTCGTCTCCGTGACCTTCGGGGTCGGGCTGATCCTGCTGCTGCTCCTCGTCGGCGACGGCCTCGGCTGGCCCGCGGCGGCCGTGGCGGGGGCGCTCCTGGCCATCTCGCCGGCGATGGTCTTCTACCACCGCTACTACATCCATGAGCCGCTCCTCGTCTTCTTCACCGCGGGGGCGATCGGGGCCGGCTGGCGCTACGCGCGCAGCGGCCGGCTCGGCTGGGCGCTCGCCGCCGGCGCCTGCCTGGCGCTCATGCACGCCACGAAGGAGACCTGCGTGCTCGCCTTCGCCGCCATGGGCCTGGCCCTCGCAGCCAAGCTGGCCTGGCGCAAGCTCTGGGGCGAGACGATTGACCTCCGCGGCCTGCTCAAGGCTCGCCACCTGGCTCTGGCCGCTGCCGCGGCCATCGCCGTGTCGGTCACGCTCTTCAGCTCGTTCTTCACCCACTGGCGCGGGCCGCTGGACTCGATCCTCACCTACAAGAGCTACCTCACGCGGTCCGGCGGCGCGGGCGCTCACGACCACCCCTGGCACTACTACCTGGGCACCCTGGCCTACGCGCGCTACGGCCGCGGCGCCTGGTGGAGCGAGGGGCTGATCCTGGCCCTCGCGCTCGTGGGCTTCGTGGCCGCGCTCTGGCCCCGCCGCTCGGGCGAGCGCCTCACCCCCCTCCCCCGCTTCCTGGCCTTCTACACGCTGTTCCTCACGGCCATCTACGCGGCGATCCCCTACAAGACCCCCTGGTGCGCGCTCAGCTTCCTGCACGGCATGACCCTGCTCGCCGGCCTGGGCGCCGTCACGCTCGTGCGCCGCGTGCCCACCCATCTGCTCAAGGCCGCCGTGGTGCTGCTGCTCGCGGCGGCAGGATACCACCTCGCCAGCCAGGCCCACCGGGCCGCTCTCGACCGACGTTTCGTTTGCGACTACCGCAACCCCTACGTCTACGGCCACACGACCTGGGACCTGCTGGAAGTTTCGCGCCGCGCCGAGCAGATCGCCGCCGTGCACCCCAAGGGGCACGCGATGGTGATCAAGGTGATCGCCTCCGACCTCGATTACTGGCCCCTCCCTTTCTACCTGCGGCGCTTCCCGAACGTGGGCTACTGGGACCGCCTCCCCGCCGACCCTGACGCCGACTTCGTCATCGTCTCGGCCGACCTGGCCGACGCGCTGGAGAGGCGCCTGCGGGGCGAGTACTTCGGCGAGACCCGCGGCCTGCGCCCCCGCGTGCTCCTGCGTGTCTACATCCGCCGCGACCTGTGGAACGCCTTCATCCACCGCCAGGCCCAGGCCGCGCCGGGCGGGTGACGTCCGGCCGGCCCACGCCCGACTCAGTCAAGATGCTCAAGTTGTTCAGCGCGCAACACACGGGGTGAACACCTTGAAAGGCCGCGCCATCGGCTCAACGGCACGACCATAGGCGTATGACGGCCTGTGACCTGTGGCTCTGGCAGCAGCCTTGGGCTTCATCTGTCGGGCGGCTTCAAGATGTTCAATCCCCTCCGTAGGCCGGCCCGGGTGCCCCATCGCAGCCTGTGAGCTTCACCCCTGGAAGGGGGCCAACGGTCTCACTGCAACAGCGTCTAGCACCGCCTTGTCTATCAGAAGCTCGACAACCTCAAGACCGTCAAGGTCATTCGCATGTGGACGCATCATGAGTAGTCGAGCCGGTTGACAGGCGGCTCGGCTGAGGGTAGTATGAAGGGCGGAGAGAGGGGCCGTTGTGAGATGAAGGGGCACGAAATGTCGCCGCGAACACAAGAGGTCCTTACGGAGGCACTGGCCCTGTCGGCTGGGGAGCGCGCGGAGCTGATGGAGCAGCTTCTCGCGAGTTTCGGGATCGCGGAGCGAGAACGCGTGGATACACTGTGGGCAGAGGAAGCGGAGGACCGGATTGACGCATACGATCGCGGGGAACTGCGAGCGAAGCCAGCCAGCGAGGTGTTCCACCGAATCGAGCGGAGCCGAACCAGGTGAACGTGGACTTCCTCGACGAGGCGGAAGAGGAGTTCCTGGCCGCGATAGGCAGGTACAATGGCGACCGTGAGGGCTTGGGTGACGAGTTCGCCGGTGAAGTGCGGCGAGCGCTTGAGCGCATCGTCGAATACCCCCAGGCCTGGGTCGCCCTGTCGAGGCGAACTCGCCGTTGCCTGATGAACCGCTTTCCGTACGGGATTCTCTACCAGGTGCGCGGCGACACCCTCTTGATCGTCGCCGTGATGCACCTTCACCGCGATCCCCAGTCGTGGCGCAGACGCCTCCCACCTGGGCAGCGGTGAGAAGGCCGCTGGACTACGAGCAGAATCCCTCGCTCCGACCGGCAGCTCTTAGGATCCCCTCGAACTCCTCTTCGGTCACGCGCTTGCCGAACTGGAATCTCGAGATGCCCATGTCCGACATGCGGACCGGCTTGCCGTACCGAACCGACTTGCGGATGAGATACACGCGCCGCACGCGGGGGTAGGCCCTGCGGTCCTTCTCAGTAGGCGCCTCCGTCGAGCTAACCTCGAAGTGGCCGTACGCCCAGCCGTCCCGCGAAAGGACAATGACATCCGCCTGCCTTCTCTGGCTGTACCGATACCGACCACCATACTCCTTGCGGAATATGCCGCCCTCAAGGTACTCCACGAGAGCTTCCGCTGTCGCGAAGCCCTTGGACGACTTGTCGCCGTGTCCGAACACGAGAATGTCTCGAGCCATGGGCTCCTCCTGGCCAGGAGATTCCGCGTGCAGGTATGCACGCCCTACAGCCGATCTTCTTCACGCGGGACGGAGCAGGTCGGGGCGGAATCGCGCGTCACGCGCCACGCATCGCGTTTCACGCTTCCGGCAAATGCCACGGTGCCCGCATCGGGATGTCTACAAGGCGATTGGCCTCGTCGTCGCCGATGCACTGCTGCTTCACGGGGTCCCAGCGGATCTTGCGGCCCAACCGGATGGCGATGTTGCCGAGGAGGAAGAGGGTGTTGGCGCGGTGCGAGCTGTCGGCGCCCCCGCCCGAGGGCTTGCGCGTGCGCTCGGCCTCCTCGAAGCTGATGAGCGGCTTGGTGTCGGGCAGCGCGTCAAGGCCGTCCATCAGGCCGGCGGGTTCGCAGCGGCCGTCGCGCCACACCTTGCCGTTCGGGCCCTCGAGGAAGGGGGCGGGCTGCGGCTCCGGCCCCCATTCGCCGCTCTCGATGAGAATCGTGATGTCGTCGGGGTAACGAATGGTGACGCTGTGCCAGGGGCCGCAGGCGTCGTCGTGCGCGGGCCAGGGGGCCACGGCCTCGACCTCGGCCGGCCCCGTGTCGTCCTTGTCGAGCATGTACTGGATGGGGTCGAGGTGGTGCTGGCCCTGGTCGGCCAGGCCGCCGCCGTCATAGTCCCAGTAGCAGCGGAACATGAAGTGCACGCGGTGCGGGTGATAGGGCTTGAAGGGCGCGGGACCAAGCCACAGGTTGTAGTCGAGGTTCGGCGGCACGGGCTGCGGCGGCAGGTGGCGGAGGCCCGTGAACCACTTGACGTTCCAGTTGTAGCCCTGGGCGCGGCCGGCGCGCACGAGGAGCGGCTTGCCCAGGCGTCCGCTCTGGACGAGTTTGCGCAGGCGGCCCATGCCGTAGCGGCCGTAGGTGCCGATCTGGAAGACGCGCCCGTAGCGCCGGATGGCGTCGGCGATGGCCTGCCCCTCGCGGATGAACTTCGTCATCGGCTTCTCGCAGAGCACGTCCTTGCCCGCCTGGGCCGCCTGGATGCTGATGAGCGCGTGCCAGTGGGGCGGGGTGGCGATGCAGACCTCGTCAATGGCCTGCACCTCGAGGAGCTGGCGGAAGTCGGCGTAGGGGGTGCAGCCGGAGCCCACCTTCTTCGCGGCGGCCTCGAGGTGATTCTTGTCCACGTCGCACACGGCGACGACGCGGCGGTCGCGCGGCGTGAGGAACGCCTGGCCGCGTCCCCCGGTGCCGATCACGCCGCGGGCCAGCGTATCGCTGGGCGCCTTCTGGCCCGGGCCGCCGAGAACCCATCGGGGAACGACGCTGAAGAGGGCCAGCGCGCTACCCTGAAGGATCTGCCGGCGGCAAAGGGGCATTGGCGACATGGCGGCCTCCTTCGGGCAGTCTGGGTCGCGTCCCGCGTGCCCCGTCCCGCGTGCCGGCAGAAGAGGGCATAGGGCAAGGGCCGCGCAAGTGCTCAGTGGGCCATGACCGGGCTGAGGTCCTCCGTCGGCACCTGCACGCCGTGGAGCCGTCGGGTGATGGCTCGAAGGTCCTCGGGGGTCACAGAGCCGGGGGACAGGAACTCGATGCCGAGCACCTCCCCGTCGGAGGCGGTGTCTACCAGCACACCGGGGCTGACCTCCTCTGTGCGGCACGGCTCCGCGGGTCGCCTGTCGCTCAGATACAGATAGCCCGCGAAGGGCTTGCCCTTGCGGTATGTGATCTCGAGGTAGGGGTGTTTGACCATGTCACACTCTCCAGACTGTCACGACCGCCAGCTTGCGCTCGTCGTAGTCGGGTTCGACGACGATGCGCCACTGCTCGCGGCCGAGGCGCGCGTGCAGCACGAAGCGGCCCTCGACATGGCTGGGCAGGATCGCCACCACATCAGCCACCATCGTCCTCAAGTCAGTCTCATTGAACCCTCTGGCCAAGGACCGCTTGTTGACATGATAGCCGATCTCGATCTCCCAGTCCAGCCATTCCGCCGACTTCGACCGCTTCTGGGGCATCGGCGGCTTCTTCTGACTTGAGGGCGGGCGATGCCGCTCCGATAGGACCCATAGGTCGTATCGGTCCTATCGCGGCGGCATCGCCCCCGATCGATCACTGGCTTTTCTTCTCGGGCAGCGCCTTGAGGGTGACGTTCTTGTACCACACGGCGTTGCCGTGGTCCTGGAAGCCGATGAAGCCCTTGCGCGGCATGTCCTTGTAGGCCGTCTTGAACTTGTTCTTCGAGCCGTCGGGGTTCTTGCCCGCCTCGGTCCACTGGTCGAGGTCCATGTCGATCACCTTCTCGCCGTTGAGGACGACCTCGATCTTGTTCTCGTTGCAGGTGATGGTGACGTGGTTCCACTCGCCGACCGGCTTCTCGGCGTTCTTCGAGGGGGCGAGGACGTCGTAGATCGAGCAGCAGTCGTTCTTGCCCGGCTTCTGGCGGCCCGTGGAGTCGAGAATCTGGACCTCGATGCCTGTCTGCACGGGGTCGCCGGTCTTGGCCGTGCGGATGAAGATGCCGCTGTTGGCGCCCTTGGAGACCTTGAAGTCGAGGTCAAGCACGAAGTTGCCGAACTGCTCCTTCGTCCAGATGTAGCCGCAGCCCTTCTGCCAGGCCAGCGCGCCCTCGGCGTCAATCGTCCAGCCGCCGGTGGGCTTCTGCGTCCAGGCATCGAGGTTCTTGCCGTCGAAGAGCACGGTCACGCCCTCCTCGCCGGCCGCGGCCATCGAGGCCATCAGGCATACGAGCACGCCCATCTTCAGCCAACCACTCACCGCATTCTCCTTTCCGAGCCAGGGGTCCTGCCGTCTGCGTGATGCGTGATACGTGAGAAGAGAAGGCGGGACAACGGGCTTCCTGGCTTCTCTGCTCTTCTCACGCATTACGCATCACGCTCCACGTTCACTTCCCACTCGGGTCGGCCACCAGGCCGTCGAGGCGCTCGCCCTTCGGGCCGCGCAGGCGCAGGCACACGCTCCACTCGCCGCCGCCCTGGGTGACTTTGACGAGAAGGTCGTTCCAGCCCTCCTCGAGGGTGACATCGGCCTTGTCGCTGCCCGGGCTGCACGGCCGCGTGGCGTTGTTGGCGTGGACCACTTTGCCGTTGAGCCACACCTTGAGGCCGTCGTCGCTGCCCGCTTCGATTCGCGCGTTCTGCTTCTTGGGCGATTGCACACGGGTGCGCAGGTACACGCAGGCGTCGTTGCCTTGGATGCCGGGCGTCTTATCGAATTCGATGAGCCAGGGCCGCCCCTTGTCGGTGCCGATGGGCATGGGCCGCCACTTGGCCGCCTCGCGGGGCGCAGACGCCCCGCCCGCGAGCTCCTTCTCGGGCGCGAAGGCCACGTCGAAGAGGCCGGGGCCGTCCTTGCCCCCCTGGGTGTAGGGGCCGGAGACCTGCCAGGCGGTGATGTAGTCCTCGAAGCGTTCGAGGAGCGCCAGGGCCTCGGCGGCCTCTTTCTTCACCTGGGGGTTGTCGCTGAGCTCGCTGAGGCTCTTGAGCACCTCCTTGGCCTTGGCCTGGTACGAGCCGCTGATCTGGCGGGCGACGCGCACGGCGGCGATCTCGGCCTCGGTGCGGAGCCCGGCGTCGTCTATGCACTTGAGGGCGAGGTCGAGCACGCCCAGGCTGGCCACGCCGCCCATGGCGCCCAGCACCATCTTCTTGTCCTCGGGCCGCGGGGCGGCGGCCAGCGCGCTGGCGAAGAGCTGGCGCAACTCGTCGCCCGACAGGCCGCCGACCTTTCCCGCCACGTCCACCGCGCCGCGGATGGCCAGCACGCGGCGGGGCAGCGAGGGGTCGCTCTTGGCGATCTCGAGCAGTTCCTTCGCCACGGAGGCGTCGGCCCAGTTGGGCAGGGCGCGGAAGGCGGCGTCCTGGACCTCGGGCGCGGCGTCCTTCATCGCCGAGCGGACGAGGGCGAGTGCCTTGGCCCCGCCGAGGGCCGAGGCGATGCGGAGGATGGCCACGCGCGCGGGCACGCCCGCGCCGGGGAAGGCGGCCAGGACGGCCGCGGTGCGCTGGTCGGCGTCCTCCACACGGCGGGCGATGGCGATGAGGGTGCGCTCGGCGGCGGTGCGCTCGGCGTCGTCCTTCGCCGCCACGAGCATCTTCGCCAGGTCGGGCAGGGCCTTCTCGTCGGCCACGTCGGCCAGGGCCCTGAGCGCCTCGGTGCGCACGGCGGCGTCGGGGTCGGCCGCGGCCTTGAGCAGCGTGGGCGCCACGGCGGGCGTGCGGCGGGCGGCGATGCAGCCGATGAGCTGCACCTTCGCGGCGGGCGCCGCATCGGCCATCGCCTTCACCAGGGCGGCCGTGATGCCGTCGCCGGGGATGGCGTTGACGGCGTTCCTCACGGCCTCGAGTTCCTTGTCCCGGGCCTTCGCCAGCGCGGCGACGAGCGCGGGGGCCGCGGCGTCGTTGCGCAGCAGGCCCATGCCCTCGAAGGCCGCGATGCGCACCGCCTCGTCGGCGTCGGCCGCGGCGGCGAGGAAGGTGGGCAGGGCCTCCTTGTCGCGGCCCTGGGCCAGCGCGCCGAGGAGCACGACCTTGAGCTCCGGCGCCGCCGTCTTCATCTTCGCGGTGATGGCGTCGGACACCTCGCGCCCGGGCAGCAGCCCGAGGGCCTCGAGGGCGGCGCCGCGCACCTGGTCGTTCTTGTCGGCAAGGGCGGTGAAGATCGTGTCGAGCTCCTTCACGCCGCCGGCCCGGCCGACGCCCACGATGGCTGCGCAACGCAGGTGATTGCTCGGCGAATCGAGGAATCTGCGGTAGAGGGCGAGGGCAGCGGCCTTGTCGCCGCCGGCGGCCAGGCGGTCGGCCAGGTGCAGGCAGGCGTCGGTGGCGCGCTGCTTCGCGCGGTCGGAGCCTTTGGCCATGCCGGCCACGAGGGCGTCGGCGACCGACTTGTCGCCCGTGCGGGCCAGCCCCCCGAGGGCGGCGGAGCGCACGTCGTCGTTGGCGTCGCCCGCGAGCTTGAGCAGGGCCGGCGCGGCCGCCGCGTCCCCGCGCGTGGCCAGCGCGTTGGCGAAGGCGACCTTCCAGGCGGGGTCGGTGGCGGCCTGGAGCGCGGCCACGAGCTTGGCCGTGGCCGCGGGCGCGGGGTTGTGCTGGAGGGCCGTGCGGGCGCGCTCGCGCACCAGATCGTCCTTGTCGTTCAGTTGAGCGGCCACGGCGTCCACCGCCTCGGCGCGCCCGATGAGCTGAAGCTGCTTGAGGAACCACACGCGTGGCCATTTGCCGAGGTCGGGCCTCGCGAGGCGGGCGGTCATCGCCTTGCACACGGCCAGGCGCTTCGCCTCGGCGCCGGGCGCGCCGGCGCGCCAGCAGAGGTCCTGGAACGCCTGCTCGGGCTTCTGGCGGTCGCCCAGGTTCTCGCTGCTCATCGCGGGCAGCCAGGCGTCGAGCACCTGGCCGTAGGCCGCTTCGAGATTCGCGGGCGGGTTCGGCCCGTCGAGCTGTTGGACCAGCTCCTCCACGCTCGCTTCGCCGGCGAGTGCGGTGCCGGCCAGCGCGGCAAACGACAGAGCCCAGGTGAGCCTCGGCAATCTCATGTCTCTCTCCTCAGAAGCCTCCGCGTGCAGGTGCGCACGCCTTGCCGGAAATCGGCGATCGGGAAGGCCAATCGGAAGTCACGACAGCTTCCACGGCTCCCGGTAGGGGTAGTGGAGCAGGCGGTTGGCCTCGTCGTCGCCGACGAACTCCTCCTTCTCGGGATCCCAGCGCAGCTTGCGGCCGATGCGCCAGGCGATGTTGCCCAGGTTGCACAGGCTCGTGGCGCGGTGGGCGATCGCCACGTCCATCACAGGCCGCCGCCGCGTGCGCACGCAGTCGAGCAGGTTGCCCATGTGGTTGTTGCTGCGGTAGAGCTCGATCTCGCCGGGACGCGCCTCGAACTTGGCCTTGGGCTCGGTGTCGAAGTTGTCCCAGGACGACAGGGTGTCTTTGTCGCCGATGTAGAAGGCGCCGTACTCGCCGCCCTTGGGTTCGCCGGGCTGGTCCCAGTGGAGGGTCCAATCCGGGTTCTTGAATTCGTAGGTGACGCTCATGCGCACGGGGTTGTCGAAGAGGCCGTCGGGGCGGTCGCCGGTGGCCTCGATGGAGACGGGGCCGGTGTGGTCCACGTTCATCGCCCAGGCCACGATGCCGAAGATGTGGGCGCCGCGGTCGCGGATGTTGCCGCCGCCGCTGCACATGAGCCAGCGGAAGTTGCCGTGGCAGGTGGCGGGATGATAGGGGAAGAACGGCAGCGGGCCGAGCCAGCGGTCGTAGTCGAGCTGCGGGGGCACAGGCTGCGGCGGCGCGGGCGGATGGGTGGGGTTGGGGTAGTGCCAGCATCGGACCTCGCGCACGGTGCCGCAGTAGCCGTTGCGGATGTACTGGGCCACGTGGCGGCCGTGCATCGAGCGCCACTGGGTGCCCATCTGCACCACGCGGTGGTAGCGGCGCGCGGCGGCCACCATGGCCTGGCCCTCGCGAATGGTGACGGAGAGCGGCTTCTCGACGTAGACGTCCTTGCCCGCCTGGCAGGCGTGGAGCGTGTGGAGGGGGTGCCAGTGGTCGGGCGAGGCGATCACCACGGCGTCAATGTCGGGCTGGTCGAGCAACTCGCGGAAGTCGTGGAACTTCTTCGCCGTGCCGCCGGTGCGGCTGTAGGCGGCGTCGCAGCGGGCCGCGTCAATGTCGCACACGGCGGCCACGCGCGCGTCGCCGCGGCCGAGGATGTGGCCGAGGTGGCCGCTGCCCATGCCGCCCACCCCGATGTGGCCGGTGAGGATGACGTCGCTGGCGGGGGCCTGGCCCTCGGCGCCGAGCGCGCGGCTCGTGAGGAAATACGGCGCGGCCAGCAGGGCCGCGAGCGCTTGCCGGCGGGTGGTCGGTTCGCCCATCAGTCGTCCCTCTCTTCGGGTGCGCGCGACATGCCAGGAGCACGGGCCGCGGAGCGGCTGGGCATTGAGTCCCCACGCGGGGCGCAGGGACGAGAACGCCCGAGCTCAGCGGTCACAGCAGCGCCCACGGCTCGCGGTACGGCGCGTGGAGCAGGCGGTTCGCGTCCTCGTCGCCGACGAACTCCTCTTTCACAGGGTCGTAGGTGAGCTTGCGGCCGACTCGCCAGGCGATGTTGCCCAGGGCGCACAGGCTGGTGATGCGATGGCCCGCTTCGACCGGCACGATCGGGTCCTTGCGGCTCTTCACGCAGTCGAAGAAGTTGCCCACGTGGTCATTGCTCACATAGAGCGCCGTTTCGTGGGCGCCGGGCTCGAAGAAGACCTTCTTGTCGGCCCGCACGCCGTCGCAGTGGCCCACGACCAGCGAATCCTTGTCGCCGATGAACTCCACACCGTAGGGGAACGGCTTCTCGTCGGGCGTAAAGCCTTTCGGCTCGCCCGGCTGGTCCCAGTGGAGCGTCCAGTCGGGGTTCTTGAACTCGTAGGTCACGCTCATGGTGACGGGGATGTCGTACAGCCCCTCGGGGCGGTCGCCCGTGGCCACGACCGAGACGGGGCCGGTGTGGTCCACATTCATCGTCCAGCACACGATGCCGAAGATGTGCGCGCCGCGGTCGCGAATGTTGCCGCCGCCGCTGCACATGAGCCAGCGGAAGCTGCCGTGGGTGTGCGCCGGGTGGTAGGGGAAGTAGGGCAGCGGGCCCAGCCACAGATCGTAGTCGAGTCCGGGCGGCACGGGCTCGGGCGGCGAGGCCGGGCGGCTGGGGTTCGGGTAGTGCCAGCAACGGACCTCGCGCACCGTGCCGCAGTAGCCGTTGCGGACGTATTGGGCCGAGTAGCGGCCGCCGCTCTGCGAGCGGCCCTGGCTGCCCACCTGCACCACGCGGCGGTGGCGCCGCGTGGCGGCGATCATCGCCTGGCCCTCGCGCACCGTCACGCACATGGGCTTCTGGACGTAGACGTCCTTGCCCGCGACGACGGCGTGGAGGGTGTGGAGCGCGTGCCAGTGGTCGGGCGAGCCGATGATCACGGCATCAATATCGGGCCGCTCGAGGAGCTGGCGGAAGTCGTGGTAGGGCTTGGCCTTGCCCTCGGTGGCCGACTCGGCGCGCGAGAGGCGCTCCCTGTCCACATCGCACACGGCGACGGCCGTGGCCACGCGGCTGCCGATCACCTGGCGCAGGTGTCCCCCGCCCATGCCGCCCACCCCGATGTGGCCGACGGCGATGCGGTCGCTCGCCGGCTCCTTTTCCGGCCCGCCCAGGGCCTGGCTCGTCAGCACGTAGGGGGCGGCGACGCCGACGGCGACAGCTCTAAAGAAACTCCGACGCGAGACATGGTCCTGCATGCGATGCCCTCGCTGTTGGCCGTGGATCCGTGGGACGAGTTCTGGCTTCGAGGGATTATGGCGCGGGCGGGCAGCAGAGTCAAGCTGGCAAAACGGCTTGGGCGCCATAGCGGGCCCGTGCGGGCGCGTCCGCCACGTAGCCACAACCGTCCCGGTTGCGGTCACTCTGGCTTTGCCCTGGTAGAGGCGGGCCTTGTGGCCGCCCGGGGGCAGCCACAAGGACTGCCCCTACGGAGCATCGACGCGAGGTGAGCTTCGCGCAATGGAAGCGACACTGGGCTTGCAATGGCCACCATTTGCGCTACACTTGCGTTACGGCCTGTTGGTGGTGCAGGGACGCACACCGAGGAGAATCTGCCATGCGATGGAGATCGAGCCACCTTTCAGCCCTGCTGGTGACGGCCACGCTCGCGGCCGCGCCGGCCTCCGCATGGGCCGCGGCCAAGGCCCCAGCGGGCAATGAGGGGCCGAGCAAGCTGGAACTGAGCGGCGCCGAGAAGCGGCTGGTGGATTTCGAGAGGAAGGTCGAGCGGGCGAACGGCCAGCCCTTCCCCCTCGGCTACACGGAGAACGAGGCCCTGAAACGAGTTAAGGACCTCAAGGAGCGGTTCCCCGACGACCCGAAGGTGGACGAACTCTTCGAGCGCGGCCGCAAGGCGCTTATCGCCAGCAAGGGCGAGGCGATGACCCTCGGCCCCGAGGCCACGGCCTATCGCCTGAATGAGCAGAAGCTCAAGGGGCTCTTCAGCGAAAAGGCGGACAAGGAGCTGGCCGCCCTGATGGCCGAGGTGGAGAAGGACAAGGCGTCGCTCACCCAGCCCTTCCCCGCGCCCAGCCACCGCGAGGTCGAGGCCGAGGCGCTCAAGGGCAAGTTCGTCGTCCTCAAGGACTTCGAATACCCCGCAAACGAGTTCACCGACTTCCACGGCCAATACGTCTACGTGGGCAGCGGCACCAAGGGCTTCTACTTCGTGCAGCTCTCGGGCCGCCCCTGGCTGGGGGCCTACGAGGCCCTGCGGCGCTACCGCCGCCTGGTGAACCGCGACCTGCCCGAGGACGGCAAGTGGACCCTGATCGGGCGGGTGACGGGGCTGGAGATGCTGGTGCCCGACGCGGGCAAGGAGAAGGTGGAGGTCGCGCAGTGGGGCTGGGGCGTCGAGCCCGTGGCCATCCACGTGCCCGGCTGCACGCTGGCCGTGGCCGACCCCAAGGCCGAGCTCGGCGGCGCCTTCAGCGGCGAGGCCGAGATGGAGCAGATCAAGGGTGCCATGTACACCATCAAGAGCGTGCCCGACGACGCGACGCCCGAACGCCTCACCGAAATCTACATCGCGGCCATCAAGGAGAAGAACTACCCGCTGTTCCTGGACTGCATAGACCCGAACCGCCGCGCGACCAGGACGGCGCTGAGCCGCATCGGCTACCACTGGGACCTGCACCAGGAGCGGTTTGCCAAGCTCTACTGCCACGTGGTCGTCGGCCCGGCCAAGACGCAGGTGCTCAAGGGCTTCGACGAGAAGGGCGACCTCGAGGGCTTCTTCCTCAGCGAGGAGGACAAGGCGAAGATCAAGCAGCACGCCGAGGCCCTCGTCGAGGTGGCCGAGCTGACGACGAAGGCCTACGACGAGCGCGGCCGACAGTACGGCAGCCCCAAGCCGCGCTTCTTCAAACGCACCGAGAAGAAGCGCTGGTACATCACCAACTACGACCAGCCGTTCTGACCCCCGCAACTCACGGAAAGAGGTGACACCATGAAGACGCGAACCCTCGGCACGCTCGGCCTGCTGGCGGCGGCCCTCCTGGGCGGCCTGGGGGCGATGCCATCCGAGACCAAACACCCTGTCTTGGACAAGCTCACAGACGTCAGCCCCACCGCCAAGCGGCAGGCCAACTACCTCCTCACCGAGGTGATCCACTACTTCGAGAAGATCGATAAGATCATTGGGTCCGACAGCGTCGTGCAGGGGAACATGGACGACGTGTTCACGGCTGCGGACAACCACTTTGCGGGGAAGTGGGCGGACGGCATAAACGACGTTCTGGAGGCGTACCTCGCCTGGGCCAAGCAGAAGGGCCAGACCGTGAAGTCCATGCCCCAGGACTGGAAGGACTACTTCGCAGGCATCGCGGCCTTTCTCACCGAGCTGTCGAACACCCACGGGCCCAAGGCGGTGCGCTGGAAGCGCGAGCTCAACGCCATGAACAAGCGGTTCGCCAAGTACACCAAGTTCGAGCCCACGGTGCTCAAGGTCGTGCGGGAAGACGCTGTGGCTGCTGATGCCGAACTCGCCGCCACGAAGGCCCTGCTCGACAAGCCGGTTGTCTCACTCGACGACGCCAAGCAGCGCCGCCGCCACCTCCAGAAGGCCAAGACCACGATGAAGAACATCCAGGAGTGGGCGGTAACACAGGTCAAACGCGTCGACGAAACCATGTCCGATACCAAGCTGAAGCCCGATGCCTTCAAGAAGGGCCTCGACGACCTGGAGGCCTGGTCCAATGCCCTGAACGCGAACGACAAGGTGCCACCGCCCCCGAAGGCCCTGGCCGCCGGCTGGGTGGGGGTCGGCAAGACGAAGCTGGACGAGTTCAAGCGCAACTACGGCGAGGTCGAGCGCGGCCTGTCCGACTTCCGCAAGGGCGACCTCTTCAAGGACACCGCGTTCTTCAAGGGGGTCCGCTACGACGGCCTGGCCGCCGTCGTCGAGGAGTGGCTCGCCAAGGCCGACGCGCGGATTGACAAGATCGAGGGTAAGTGATGCGGCGTAGTGTGCCCTACACAGGGGCGGCCGCCGGGTCGTGGCGTGTGTCGGGCTCGAAGGGGAAGGCTGGCCGCCGGCGGCGGGTGTAGGGCAGGCGCTCGATGTGCATGTCGCCCGCGCCAGGCGTGAGAAGCATGATGTACCGCGGCGCGATGCGGCTGAGGCCGGGGAACAGATAGCCCTCCTTCACCACCACGAGCTTGTACGTCAGCGGGTCCAGGCCGCACGCCTCGAAGTGGCTGGGGTCGGTGAACGCCGTCGGCCCCTCGGCCAGCACGGCCTCGATGCCGCCGATGCGGACGACCGCCCAGCGGGGCTTGGGAATCAAACGCACGACCAGAGCGTCGGCCTCCAGCGGCGGGCCGTGGCGCTTCTCGATCGCCGCGCCGATGGCGAGGCGCAGCGCCTTCCCCTCCCCCGCCTCGAAGCACCTGGCCACTGCGGCGCGGTCGTTGAGGCCCGCCACCAGCGCGTTGCTCACTTTCCGCTCGGCCAGATGCCGCAGCACGATGGGCAGGTCGCCCGGGGCGCTGGCCGTGACGTTGTCGCCGCTGTCCGTGAGGAACACGGTCGGCTCAGGGGCCTCCAGCCCCCGTGTCACACCCTTTTCCAGGTCGGCCGTCTCGCAGCCGAAGGCGAAGTCGCGCCTTGCCTCCCAGACGAGTCGCGCGAGATGAGCCGCCGCGGCGCGGGCTGCGACGCGCGAGCCGTCGGCCGTCACCATCACGGCCATCCCCGTGTCGGGCGAATCGGTCCACGCGCAGCCCACGAACAGCGTGGCCGCGAGGATCAATCTCCCGCGGGTTTCAAACCTGCGGGAGGTTCCGGCTTCGACCCTTCGCGCCTCCTCCACGAGCGAGCCGAACGGCTCAGCCGTCGTCATCGCCTTCTCGCCGGGCAGGATGATGGGAACGGGCAGCACGCAGGACACGGGCCGCACCTTGCCTCGCAGCGTGTCGAGGAGGATGCGTCCCGCTCGCTCCGCCGTTTCGGCGCCGTCGGTGTGCGGCGCGGTCTTCAGGCCGACAAGAATGTCGCCGAATTCCCCCATTCGGGCGGGGATGTTGCCGTGGAGATCGAACGTGCATGCAATGGGCACGCCCGGGCCGACCACCTGGCGCACCTCGCCCACGAGCACCGACTCCGCCGGCCCGATCCCCTCGGCGTACATCGCCCCGTGGAGCCGCAGGAATACGGCGTCCACCGGCATCGCCGCGCGGAGCGAGGCGAGCACCTTGTCCATCGTCTCGCGGCATGCCGCACCGTCCACCGTTCCGCCGCCGGCCGGATGTGCGGCCAGGCCCGGCACGATCTCGATCTCCGATCCTTCCCAGGCCGGCAGAGGCCGCGAGCTCGCCTCGCCGAATCGGAACGCCGTCGTCTTCACGGGGTGAAACGTATTCGTCTCATGCGCGAAGGCCGCCACGAACACGCGCTTGGCCGGCAGCATTCCTGTCTCCTCTGCGGTCGCGGGATGTAAACGTGTCACCGGCCAAGGAGTTCGCGGAACTCGTCGGGTGTCAGCCCGGCGTCTCGCACTATCGCGCGGAGCAGCCCAGGGCGAAGCTCGCGGTGCATGGGGACGGTGAGCGGTTTGTGCTGGGCGGGGTGGGGGTGTCTCATGCGGACGTGGCTGCCCTTCTGGCGAACGGCCCGGTAGCCGACCCGTTCCAGAGCAGCCACGGTCTCCCTCCCCGAGACCAGCGGGAGGCGGGGGCTCATGCGGTCACCAGGACGCTGCCCACGAGGGTCTTCGACGGGTCAGGCAAGGGCTCCTTATTGGCTAGCATGTCTTCCAGGCACAGCTCGATGGCCTCCCGGATGTTCTCCAGAGCCTCGTCGAGGGTGTCGCCCTGGCTGTAGCACCCGGGCAGCGTGGGGCACGCGACGACGTATCCGCCGTCCGGGTCAGGTTCGAGGACCACCTTGAAATCCATGACCCTCGTCTTCCGCATCACGCATCTCCTCACAGGTACATCCGTCCAAGCCTGTTGTCATTATACCACATGCTCGCAGGCTACTCGGGCCTGAGCGCGGCGCGCAGGCCCTCGAGGCGCGAGCCATCGGGCCGCCGCAGGCGGGCGGCCATGCCCCAGTCGCCCCCGCCGTTCCACACTTTGACGAGCAGGGCATTCCAGCCCTTCTTGAGAACCACCTCGGCCTTGTCGCTCGCTACGGCGAAGCTGCGGGCCTGGTTGGCGTTGATGACGAGCGCACCATTGAGCCACACCTTGGCCCCGTCGTCGCTGCCGAACTCCAGCCGCGCCTTCTGGTCCGCGGGCGACCAGACACAGGTGCGCAGATAGGCCACGGCGTTCTGCTTGTCGCCGAACTTCTTGTCCAGGTCCATGTGGAAGGGGTCGGATCGCCGTTCGCCGCCGCCGGGGGGAATGATCTCCCAGGCGATCTTCTCGCGGGGCACGGCAGCCCCGCCCACCATCTCGGATTCGGGCGGGAAAACTTCGTCGTGGAGGCCCTGGCCCTCCTTGCCGCTCTTGGTGTAGGGGCCGCTGACTTCCCAGGCGGTGATGTAGTCCTCGGTCTTGTCGAGCTGGTCGAGGGCCTCCTGGGCCTGTTTCTTCACGTCGTCGTTGGGCGCGCCATCGAGGAGCTTCTTCAGCGCGGCCTTCGCCGCATCGGGCTGGGTGCCGATGAGGGAGCCCGCGATCTTGACGGCCGCAATGGCGGCTTCGGCCTTGAGCGCCTCGTCGCCCAGAAACGGCTCGACGGCTTTGAGCGCCTCGGGGCTGGGCACGCTGCCCATTCCCCCGAGGATTTCCCTCTTTTCGTCGGGCCGCCGCGCCGCCTTCATCGCGTCGGCGAGCAGTGCCAGCCGCGCCTCAGCCGTTCGTTCGCCGGGCAGTGCCAGCACGCGCAGGCAGCCGCGGAGGGCGAGCACGTGGTGGGCCAGGTTGTCAGTGCCCTTCGCCACGGCGAGCAGGTCGGCGGCCACCGCGCCATCGGGCCAGTCGGCCAGAGCGCGAATCGCCGCATCCTTCACGTCGGGGTTGGCGTCCTTGAGCGCGGCGCGGACGGCTTCCAGCGCGTTGGCCCCGCCGAGCTTGCCGAGGACGCGCAGCAGGGCGCCGCGGGCCGGGCCCTGGGCCTTGGGCAGCGCGGCGAGGATGGGGGCGGTGCGCTTCGCTTCGTCCTCGATGCGCGCGCACACGGAGCTGAGCGCCCGTTCGGCCGCGGCGCGGTCCTTGTCGTCGGCCTTCACGAGCAGGGCCACCAGGCCATCAAGCGCCTCGGCGCCCGCGTAGCCGCCCAGGGCCTTGAGGGCCTCGGAGCGGACGGCCTCCTCCTTGTCGCTCGCGGCCTGGAGCAGCGCGGGCACGGCCGCGGCGTCCTTGCGGGCGGCCAGGGTCTTGAGCAGTTCCACGCGCAGCGCGGCATCAGCGTCGTCCATAGCCTTCACCAGGGCCTCCGTCGCGGGCTTGCCGCGGATGCGCGCCGCGGCGTTGCGGACGGCTTCCTGTTCCTTGCCCTGCGCCTTCGCAAGGGCGGCGATGAGCGGGGGCAGCGCGCGAGCGTCGCCCAGAGCGGCCAGGCCCTCGTAGGCGGCGATCCGCACGGCCTCGTCGGCGTCGCTCGCCGCGGCGACGAGCGTGGGCGCGGCGCTCGCCTCTCCCCGGCCCGCGAGCAGCCTGAGCAGCACGACTCTCACCTCGGGCTTGGCGGTCCGGAGCTTCTCGGTCACGGCGACGTTCACGGCAGCGGCGGGCATCATGTTCAGCGCCGTCATGGCGGCGCCGCGGATCTCGGGGTCCGGGTCGGCGAGAGATTCGAAGATGACGGCGAGTTCGGCCGGGCCGCCGGCCCGCCCCACGCCGATGAGTGCGCCGCACTTCACGAAGTCCTCGGCCCCGAGGAGGTTCTGGTAGAGTTTGAGGGCCGCGGCCTTGTCGTCGGCCTCGACCAGGCGGTCGGCCAGGAGCAGGTAGCTCACGATGGCGATGCGCCAGACGCGCGGGGGTGCGCCCTTGCTCGCGGCCGCGAGCAGGTTGGCCGCGCCCTTGTCGCCGATGCGGGCCAGGGCCTCGATGGCGGCGAGCTTCACGCCCTGGTCGTCGTCCTTCACGAGCGCGATGAGCGCGGGCGCGGCGGCCTTGTCGCGCCGCTCGCCGAGGGCGTTGATGAGGCCTACGCGCCACTCGGCGCCCTCGGCCTTCGCCAGGGCCGCGCGCAGGGCGTCCACGGCCTTGGGGCTGGGGTTCTTGAGCAGCGCGCGGCGCGCGTGCTCGCGCACCGAGGGCAACTCGGTCTCCCTGGCGTCGAGCAGCCTTGCGAGCGGCCCCACCGCTTCCTCGGTGCCGATGCGCTCGAGGCCCTCCAGGATGGCGATCACACCCAGCTTGGGCAGATCGGGCCTCAACCGCGCGAGCAGGGCTTTCTCGGCCGCGGTGCGCTCGGCCGCCGCGCCCGGCCGGCTGGCGTGCCAGCCGATGCGCGCCAGCACGCGGTTCGCCTCGCCGCGCTCCTCCAGGTCGTCGCCCGTCAGCTTCGGCAGCAGGGCGTCGAGCGCCTTCGCGTGCGCGGCCTCCCACTCGGCGGCTGATCGCTTGGTCGCTTCGCCTTTGCCCTGAAGCTCCTTGAGCAGCGGGTCATCGCCCGTCTCGCCCGCCCACACGCTGACACACGCCACCCAACCGAGGGCAATAACCAGGATCGCTGGCGGCCGCATCTATCGCTCCTTTGCTGAGGCTTCTCCGCGTGCAGGCACGCACGCCCTATGGCTCTGAGATCGGCAATCGGCGGTTCTACAGGTGCCACGGCGGCCGCATGGGCGGGTTGAGCAGGCGATTCGCCGCCTCGTCACCGACGATCTCCTCCTTGGCGGGGTCCCAGGTGAGCTTGCGGCCCACGCGGAACGCCAGGTTGCCCAGAATGCACAGGCTCGTGACCCGATGCCCGATCGCCACGTCCATCACCGGCTTCTCGCGGGAGCGGACGCACTTGAGGAAGTCGCCCATGTGGTCGTTGCTCACGTAGAGCTTCGTCTCGCCCGCGCCGGGTTCGACGTAGACTTCTTTCGGCGACCAGATGCCGCCGTCGCCGCCGTTGACGACCAGCTCGCCCTTGTCGCCGAAGTACTTGAAGCCGAAGGCGGCTTCGCCGAACTTCTCGCCCGGCTGGCACCAGAAGAGGTTCCAGTCGGGGTTCTTGAACTCGTACTTCACCGTGAAGTCGTTGGGGCAGTCGAACATTCCCTTCGGGGCCTCGCCGCTCAGGCACTCGACGCTCACGGGGCCGGTCGCGTCCACGTTCATGCCCCAGCAGATGTTCGAGAAGATGTGCGCCCCCCGGTCGCGGATCTGCCCGCCGCCGAAGTCGAGGAACCAGCGGAAATTGAAGTGGCAGCGCTTCGGGTGATACGGCACCCACTTGGCCGGCCCGAGCCACAGGTCCCAGTCCAGCCCCGACGGCACAGGCTGGGGCGCCTCCCAGCCGCTGGCGGGGTTGTTGTAGTGCCAGGTGCGTACCTCTTTGACCTTGCCGATGTGGCCGTTGCGCACGTATTGCGCGGCGTAGCGGCCGGCGGCGGTCGAGCGCGCCTGGGTGCCGATCTGCACCACGCGGTCGAAGCGCCTCGCCGCCCGCACCATCGCCTGCCCTTCGGCGATGGTCGTCATCATCGGCTTCTCGCAGAAGACGTCCTTCCCGGCCTCGCACGACAGGATCGTGTGGAGCCCGTGCCAGTGGTCGGGCGAGCCCACCACCACGGCGTCCACGTCCTTGCGGTCGAGCAGCTCGCGGAAGTCGTTGTAGACGCCCACCTCGCGCTTGCAGCGTTTGGCCGCGTTCTCCGCGTGGTTCTTGTCCACATCGCACACGGCCACGGACGGCTCGCGGTCGTTCTGGGCGAAGCGGCCCAGGTGGCCGCCGCCCTGCCCGCCCACGCCGATGTGGCCCATGCGAATCTGGTCGCTCGGGGGCGCGGCCAGCACCCGCGAGCCGACCACGTAGGGCGCCGCCAGGCCGGCGCCCAGGCCCGCCAGGAATCCACGTCGCGTCACGCTACTGCCCATGAGTATCGCGCTCCTCAGGAGGTTGGCCGAGACCAGAGGATGGTTAGTGTGCCAAAGCGTTCTCGCACTGTCAAATGGGCTGTGCCGCACGTCGGCCCCGCCAGCCTCAATGGACACTATGGACAATATGGACGGTCTGGATCGGGTCGAGCCGGCTCCGCCCTCCACTTTGCCACGGCGTCCAGCGGGGCCATCTTGCCCATGTGGGCGCGCATCTGGGGTGTCAGGCAGCCTCGAGGATGGCGTCTATGGCCTGCAACTCGCGGTCGGAGAAACCCAGCGTGCGGAGCGCGGCCACGTTGTCCTCGATCTGGCTTACGCGGCTGGCGCCGATGAGGGCGCTGGTGACGGCCGGCTGCCGCAGCACCCACGCCAGCGCCATCTGAGCGAGGGTCTGGCCCCGCTGCTGGGCGAGGTCGTTGAGTCTCCGCACTTTCTCCAGCTTCGCGTCGGTGATCGCGGCGGGTTTGAGGAAGCCGTGCGGCTTGCCCGCCCGCGAGTCGGCGGGGATGCCGGCGAGATAGCGGTCGGTCAGCAGCCCCTGGGCGAGCGGGCAGAAGACGATGCTGCCGATCCCCTCGTCTGCCAGCACGTCGAGCAGGCCGCCCTCGATCCAGCGGTCGAAGAGGTTGTAGGACGGCTGGTGGATGAGGAGGGGCGTGCCGAGCCACCGCAGGATACGGGCCGCCTCGCGCGTGCCCTCGGGACGGTAGCTGGAGATGCCGGCGTAGAGGGCCTTGCCCCGCCGCACCACGTGGTCGAGGGCGCCCATCGTCTCCTCCAGCGGCGTCTCGGGGTCGGGGCGGTGGTGGTAGAAGATGTCCACGTAGTCCAGCCCCATCCGCCGCAGGCTCTGGTCGAGGCTGGCGACGAGGTATTTGCGCGAGCCGAAGTCGCCGTAGGGGCCGGGCCACATGCGCCAGCCGGCCTTGGTGGAGATCACCAGCTCGTCGCGGTAGCGCCCGAGGTCCTGGCGGAGGACGCGCCCGAACGTCTCCTCGGCCGAGCCGGGCGGCGGGCCGTAGTTGTTCGCCAGGTCGAAGTGGGTGATCCCCAGGTCGAAGGCCCGCAGCACCATCGCGCGGCAGTTCTCGAAGGCGTCCACGCCCCCGAAGTTGTGCCACAGCCCCAGCGAGATGGCAGGCAGCTTGAGGCCGCTGCGCCCGCAGCGGTTGTAGCGCATCGAGTCGTAGCGAGTGGCGGCAGGCGACCAGTCCATGGGCTTCTCCTTTGCGCTCCCCGCGGGCGACTATAGCACGGCGGGCGGCGCCCTTCAAGAGCGTGCGGCTGCCCGTCTCGCACCGGGCTGGTCCGCCCTCGCTTGACGCGGTGGCGCGCCGGGCGTAAGCTGCCCAGGTAACACGGAGATGAACCCTGCACCGGGAGAAGACAGAATGAGCATGCGGATTGCCGTGGCGGTGCTGTGGGCGAGCGTGGCGGCCGCGGGCGAGGGGGCGGCGCCCCAGGCGCCGGCCTCCCTGGCCGACGCCCCGCCCAACACGTGGGTGAAGGCGCTGGTGACGAAGACCGGCTGGCGCGAGCAGCCCCTCTTCGTCTACGTGCCGCCGCTCAAACGCTTCGTGATGGCCAGCGGCATGCAGGCCTACGGCGGCACCGTGCCGCGGCATTACGACACCGAGGAACTCGACTTCGCCCAACTCAAGTGGTTCAACGCCTACCCGCCCGACGTGGCCGCGGGTCGGCCCGAATCGGGGCCGGTCGGCGAGGAATATGCCGAGAGGCGCGCCAAGATGGGCCATAACGGCCCCGAGCTGTTCTACAAGGACGGCGATCACCTCCGCGTGGGCGCGGGCGGCCAATGGCTCGAATCCCGCATGGGCTATGAATGGTGCTACGTGCCCGAGGACGGGAAGATCTACGCCTACCTCCACGACAAGACCCTCCGCTACGATCCCAACGCGCGCACGTGGGAGGACCTGAAGGCGAAGCCGCGGACGACGTGTCGCCTCTGGGGCTCGATGACCTACGACCCCGTGAACAGGGAGATCCTGCACGCCGGCGGCGACGGCGGCAGCGCCGACGTGGCAACCTGGGCCTTCGACATCGCCGGGAACGAATGGCGGCGCCTCGAGTTCGGCTCCCCCGAGGCGAAGGCGCTGCTGGACAGGGCCAAGGCCCTCCGCTGGCAGGCCAAGGCCCTCCTGGGCGCCGCCTGCAACCGCTTCGCCATCACGGAGACCGATGCAGAAGCCAAGGCCGATCTCGCCGCCCAAGCCGCTGAACTCGCCGCCGCGGCCGAGAAACTCGCGCCCGACACCAACGGCGTGGCTGCCCGCCGGCTCGCGGCCGCCGTGGCCGCGGTGAAGGCCGCCAGCGCGAAGCTCTCGGGGAAGATCACGCCCGACATCATCGCCGAGGTGCGCGCGGCGCGGGTGCTCTTCGAGCAGGCGGTGGACGCCCTGGCGGTCGAGCCGCCCGGCCGCGCCCGCTCGCAAACGGCCTACGACCCCGTCCACAAGAAGATCGTCCTCTTCGGCGGCGACGGACTCGACCGCGTGCTCTCGGACACGTGGGTCTACGACTGCGCGGCGCGGACCTGGGAGCAGCGCTTCCCCGAGAAGTGCCCCACGCCGCGCGCGGGCCACATCCTGGCCTGGCTCCCGAAGGCGCGGAAGATCGTCCTCGCCGGCGGCTACAGCCGCGACTGGCTCCCCCAGGAGGTCTGGACCTACGACGTGGCGGCGAACGAGTGGAAGCCCCTCCTCCACGTCCCGCTCCAGCCCGAGGACTGGGGCCGCCAGAAGTTCAGCCCCAACGCCCCGCGCGTCACCTGCCGCGACGTGCAGACCGGCGCCGTGAACGACGACGACGTGCTCGTGTGCGTGACGCCCGGCGAGCGCCCCAGCCTCATCACCTGGGCCTGCAAGATTGACCCCTCCGTAGCCGCAAGCGTCCCGCTTGCGGAGGGCGCGATGGGGACGTCGGGCGCCTACACCTTCAACCGCATTGACCCGGCGATCTGGGAGCAGGCCGCCAGGCCCGACCCCGAGGCGATGGCCAAGCTCTACCGCCACCTGCCCGCCAACGTCTGGACATCCCTCGACTTCCCCCGCTACGCCCCCGGCGCGCGCAACCGCTGGGGCACGACCGCCTACGACACCGCCCGCCACCAGCTCCTCTTCTGGGGCGGCGGCCACGCCACGAGCCAGGAAAACGACGTCGCCCACTTCAGCCTCCGCGGCGGCTGCTGGACCCTCGGCTACCACCCCGACGACCCCATTGACAGGGTCTACGCCAGCCAGCCCACGCCGCTGAGCTTCAACGATCGAGCCCACGTGCCCGTCCACGCCTACAAGGCCTACTGCTACGATGCGGCGGCGGGGAAGATGCTCTACTTCGACCGCGCCTACAACCCAGCCGTCCGCGAGTGGGAGCCGCAGCCCTTCCCCGGCCTCGAGCACCGCGGCGTGATGCACAGCTTCATGGCCCCCACCCCGCGCGGCGCCGTGACCTATTCCGACAAGGGCCTCTTCCTCCTCGACGCCAAGGCGGGCAAGTGGAACAAGCTGCCCTGGGACGGCCCGCCCTTCGGAGGCATCTGGTGCGACGGCCACGGCCTGCGCTACGACTCCAAGCGCGACTGCCTCTGGTTCGCCAACGACAAGGACATCTGGCGCTACGACCTGGCCACGGGCAAGGCCGCGAAGCTCGGCATCGCCAAGCCCAAGGCACTCGGCCAATTCATCTTCTGGGGCGAACAGGTCTACCTGCCCGACGCCGACCTGATGCTCCTCATGCGCCTCTTCACGGCCCCCGACGGCAAGCAGCGGAACATCGTGTGGGACCCCGCCGACGGCCGCTTCTTCTGGGCCGACCTCAAGTTCGAGGCAAAGGGCAAGCCCGTGGAGTTCAAGGACAACCCGTTCAGTTGGTCCGACGCCCTCTGCTACGACCCTGCTCTCAAGCTCGCTATCCTCAACAACTCCAGCGACTACAAGGTCTGGGTGCTGAGATTCGACCGCAACGCGGTCAAGATGGAGGTGGTGGAATGAGCCTGGTGAGGCCCGACAGCTTGGCCGGGACCCTCGATGCGGTGGACGAGGCGCTCTTCTTCGGGCGGCAGTTATCGGAGGCGGACCGGCGCGAAGCCGCGGCCTGGATTGCGGCTCGCCAGGGCCTGCCGGGTTCCTACCACGGCCTGTTCGCGCCCACGGAGAGGGACCGTTCCCAGGGAATCAGGCTATTCACCGGCGAGACGGTCACGACCCACGCGGGGAAGGCCCACGTGCTGGGCGAGGAGGCCTGCCGAGCACTCCTCCTTCTCGACGTGGACACCGAAGAGGTCGGCCGCGCCCTGGGCCGCGCGACCGAGGGGATGCTCGAGCGCCTGCGCGCTGCCGAGGAGCGCGAGAAACACGTGGGCCGTCCCTGGCTCGGCCAGTACTGCTGCGGCAAGTGCACGGTCGCCCTCTGGCGCCATCTCGCCGCCGGCGGCCTCGAGCGCGCCGAGCATCATCTGGCCGCCGGCGCCGAAGCCCTCCGCCTCTCGCGCGATGGCGAAGGCCGCTGGCGCCGCTTCCCCTTCCACTACACGCTCCTGGTCCTAAGCGAGATGGACGTTTCACTTGCGGCCGACGAATTGCGCTATGCCGCCCCCGCCGTCCAGCGCCTCGCCAATCGCCCCCCGTCCAGCGACCCCTTCGCCACCCGCCGCCACGCCCTCGCGGAACGCGTCCTCGCCAAGGTCTGACGAGAGGGCGCCGACTCCCTCCCGAACGTTCGATGCGTTCGGGAGGGTAACGTCGTGGCGCACGAGCAGGTTCCCCCGGCTACTACCCTCCCGAAGGCATTGGAACCTCGGGGAGGGGCTCACTGGGCGGAGCGGGGTTCGATGACGAGGGCGCGGATGAGCCAGTAGCCGCCGCCTCGGTGCTGGACCCAGCCGCCGAATGTCACCAGCGTGGGCGCCGCGACGGCGGGCGCCTTGAAGCGCAGAAGGACGGTGTGACTCGGCTGGTCCTTGAGCGGCTTGCCCGTGTCAATCACCACGGCGCCGCCGCTCGCGGCCACGGGGAGGGTGTCGCAGACGGCCTCGGCGGGCGCCAGATGGGCGGGGCTGGTGACGATGCCGTCCTTCTCCTCGGGGGGCTTGCTCTTGGTGCCGAGGCTGAGCGTGCCCTGGCCCGCCGCCGTGATGAGCTTGACCTCGATGTCGGCGCCCGCGGCTACGCGAAGCGCGGGATGTTCGCACCACAGGCCGGTCTGTCGGCCGCCCGAGCCGTTGACGCCGTGGGTGGTGACGATGGCCTCGGCGGGCGCGGCAGCGGGAGGCTTGGCGAGATCGAGGAGGCCCAGGCGCTTGCCGCCCGACCGGAACTCGGCCAGGCCCTTGCCGAGGAGGGGCGAGGCATCCACGTCGGCCGCCCCGCCGGCGGGCACCTCCCAGGGGCCGGCGAGGGTCTCGACGGGCTTCTGGGGCAGCGGGTTCGCCTCGCGGAAGGCGCGCCCTCCCTCGCGGACATCTATGTTGACGGTCTGGACGGTGATGGTGGCAGGCTCGCGGCTGAGGTTGGCGATGAGATAGCGGGGTTTGCCGCCCTGCCAGTATTCCTGCACGTAGAGGCCGGTCCGCCAGTCCAGCCCCACGCCGATCTGGGACCCCACGGCCGCCGCCACGAGGGCGCACGCCGCCAGCGCCGCCAGCCAGAGCCGCACGCGCATTTCGAGGACTCCTTTGTGTGGACGGCTTCTCTCCCCTTTCTCGTAGACGCGGTTTCGGCAGCGCGGTTCCATCGCCGACCTGGGGCAGGCGGAGTCAGAGGGCGCCGTCGGACCGGCGGCCCGGGACGGTGTCGGCTCGCTTCGCAGCCTTCAGCCGCCGCTCGCGGCAGGGGTGGACAGGAATCGCGGCCCTTCAGGGTCTGGCGCGCTTGGCTCGAGTGGCCGGTGCAGGTGTGAGCGTGCCTCCCCCTGGCAGACCTGGCGGGTCCCCTGGAGGGCTTTGCCGGGCGCCTGCGGGCGCTCTCCGCCCATACTTGCTCAATCCTGAGAGGGAGGAAGTGAGCAAGTATGGGTAGAATGGCGAGGATTGGCGATTCTCGCGGCTCCGGCCATTCTCGCTCATCTTCGGGATGAGCAAGTATGAGAGGGAGAGCGTCCTGAGAGCATAAGGCATTGCGGCATATAGGGTTATGAGGTGGCCGCCGCTGGCGCCACAGCGCCAGCCCCACGCTCTCGAACGGCGGCATGGACCAGGACGCTGCCTTGCACGTTGACGCTGCGCGGCTTGACCCCGGGGCGCGCTCCACTATAATTCCTCGATTATGGACATGATGGGCATGACGGAACCGGTCGGCACCATTCATTTCGCTGATAATCTGACGGTGCTGCGCGGGATGCCCGCCGACTCGGTGGACCTCATCTATATTGACCCCCCGTTCAACACGGGCAAGGTGCAGCGGCGCACGCAGATCCGCACCGCGCAGAGCGAGGCAGGCGACCGCGTGGGCTTCGCGGGCCGGCGTTACGAGACCATCCGCATCGGTTCGAGGTGCTTCGCCGACCTGTTCGACGACTATCTGGCCTTCCTCGAGCCGCGCCTGGTCGAGGCCCGCCGCGTGCTGGCGCCGCACGGCTCGCTCTACGTCCACCTCGACTGCCGCGAGGTCCACTACGCCAAGGTGCTGCTCGACGCGATCTTCGGGCGCGAGGCGTTTCTCAACGAGGTCATCTGGGCCTACGACTACGGCGCCCGCACGCGGCGGCGGTGGCCGGCCAAGCACGACAACATCCTGTTCTACGCGAAGGACCCCGCGAACTACGTCTTCAACTACGACGACATCGAGCGCATCCCGTACATGGCCCCCGGCCTCGTCGGCCCCGAGAAGGCGGCCCGGGGCAAGACGCCCACCGACACGTGGTGGCACACGATCGTGCCGACGACCGGCGCCGAGAAGACCGGCTACCCCACGCAGAAGCCGCTGGGCATTCTCCGGCGCATCGTGCAGGCATCGTCGCCGAAGGGGGGGCTCGTCCTCGACTTCTTCGCGGGCAGCGGCACCACGGGCGCAGCGTGCCTGGAGTTGGGCCGCCGCTTCATCCTGGTGGACGACAACCCCGAGGCTCTGGCCGTGATGGCCAGACGCTTCACGGGCGTGGAGGGGATCTGCTGGGTGGGCTTCGAGCCCGCATCGGTTACGAGTTCGGGGAGTTAGGAGACCGGCGATGCGTGGCCCCTTGTGTCCCTCTCGACGCGGGCTTCTCCTGGGCGCGGGCGCCCTGGCGGCCTGGAGCCTGTTGCTCTTCAGCGCCGGCGCCATCTGGCAGCCCGCGTGGGTGCAGAAGCTCTGGATTCACGTGTGGCCCTCGAGCCGATGGGAGCGGCACAACGCTCTCGGGAGGCTCATCATCCCCGGCATGACCCCCGCCGAGGTCAAGGGCATCCTGGGGCCGCCCTCGCGCGAGGACGAGATGGCGGGGAAGCTGACATGGATGTACCACGATGGCAGCGGAACGGCGGGGCACGATCTGGATGTGGTGTTTGAGGTTCTGGCGTGGGGGCCGGCGGGCCAGAAGGAATTGCGCGTGCGGGAGGTGGTTCAGGACCACGAGTTCGTGCGATTCGGCCCCATCAGCACGGACTACGGGCGGAAGTACTATAGGATCTCAGTCACCCAACCGACCCCGCCGCCTCGGGGCCCCGATGCCCTCCAGTGACGGGGGGGAATGGCCGGGGGTAGCCCGCGAACTTGGGCGAGACGGCCTCAGGCGCGCAGGAGGGTGAAGCGGGGGTTGCTACGGAGAGCGGCATGGAAAGTCAGGGTGGTCTCGGCGCCCGCAGCGGCGTTCGCGCGGCCGAGGTAGTAGTCGGCGAAGTCGCCGGGGCCGACCCGGTAGTCGTTGAGAGCCTGTCGAACCGTGTCATTGTCGGCGATCTCGAACTGAACCGTGATGAGCATCTGCTCCAGCAGAGGCGCGATCTCGCCTCTGGACAAACCATACGCGGCCCTGAGGACCCAGACGAGTTCACACAGGGCAACCGGCTGGATGAGAAGGCTCTCGCTCCGGCTGCGCACGGCCTCGATCTCGCGGACGGCGACGGCAGCTTGTCGGGGGGCGTCCTTCACGATGTAGCGCACGAGGAGGTTGGTGTCGAGCCCCTTCATCTCTTGAGTCTCCCACCCATCGTGCGGATCGCTTCGTTCATCTCCTCGATGGACACGGGCCGCCTGCCGGGGCGATAGAGCATGCCTTCGAGTTCCCGGACATCTACTGTAGCGGGGCGGATCACGATATCACCGTTGTCCTGAACTACAAAGTCCACCCTGTCGCCGGGATGAACCCCGAGGCGGTCGCGGATCACCTTGGGGATGACGAGCTGCCCTTTGGTGGATAGCCTGGCTGCGGCCATTGCTTTCTCCTGACCGGTTGCCTTACCAGCTGATCCGATTCCTACCTGATAGTAAGACTTCTGGGCATCTTTGTCAAGTTCACCCGCGGCCCAACCATCAGCGGCCTCGAATGTCCTGGAACGAGCTCTCGGGGTCGCCGCAGAAGTCCATGGGGCCGGTGAAGCGCTCGGGGCCGATGGCCTTGCCCGACGAGCCGGTGACGAAGAGCTTGACGACGGCGCAGTTCTTGTAGTCGGGCATGGGGACGGCGATGAGGCTGCCGTTGAACTTGAAGGCGGCGTCGCGGAAGGCCTGGTCGCCCGGGTGCATCAGGCCGACCCGGCCGACATCCCAGCCCCGCTTGACGCGGAAGAGGGCGTAGGGGGTGCGGGCGTAGCGGATCTCGTCGGCGCTGTCTATGTGGGGAGTGATGATGCCGGCGACGTAGCCGTCGGGGACGGTGTAGAGCTTGCCGCGGGCGCCGCGCGGGACGCGAAGGGGGTCGGGCTCGAAGCACAGGACGCGCCGGCGGAAGGGCTCGTAGAGGGGCAGGTAGCGGGCGTAGTGGGCGACCAGTTCGTCGTGGGGCCGCCCGTCGCGGGCGATGGTGGGGAAGCAGCCGTGGAGGACGCAGCGGCGCAGGTTCTCGTCGGTGTTCGCCCGGTCGCTCGTCCAGAGGAAGAACATTGGCTTAGCGAGGCAGGCCCAGAAGTATTTCTCCTCCGAGATGTCGCCGTCGCCCTCCAGCAGCACACCGTCCACGTGGCGCATGCAGCGGAGGGTCTGGGGCTTGTTGGCGAACATGGAGAGGGGGCGGCCGAGGGACTTCATGTGCTCCTTGATGCGGCGGGTCAGCTCGTCGTAGGAGAAGTTCACGCTGTAGGCCGGGCGGTTGTCCACCACGGTGAGGCCGTCGTCGTGGGCGAAGTCAATCTCGTAGTGGCGGAAGCAGTCGAGGAAGAAGCCCTTGAGCTGGGGGTACTCGGCGAGGATTTTCTTCGCGGATTCGAGGCAGAACTGGCCGAAGGAGGTGGAAAGGTCGGCGTTCATGTTGTGGCACATGTGCCAGCCGCTGGGGATGGGGTCGCCCTGGGGCGTGCGGCAGATGGCGTCGGGCCACCGCGCCTCGGCTACGGGGCGGAAGCCGTCGGTGTAGTTGAAGTACCAGAACGGGCAGATCCCCGCCTCGGCGATCCTGGTGAGCTGGGCCTGGATGTCTGCACGGGTGTGATAGAGGCTCTCGACGTCGGCCGCGCCCAGCTCGGCGGCGATCTCGGCGGGCGTGTGGCAGTTCACCCAGGCCCACACCTGATAGGCATCCCGCTCGTTCCCCTCCTTGCGCCACTTGTGGTAGAGGCGTTCGAGGGAGTTGATCTTGAGCCAGCGCGCCTGGCCGTCCTGGAAGTAGTCGGAGTAGTAGGAGAAGTGGCCGTGGACCTCCAGGGTCTTGAGGCCGAGGGCCGTGTAGGCTTTGGGGTCGCGGCCCACCTCGATGCCGCCGCACAGGAAGACGCCCTCGGCGTCGTGGATTTCCGGCGAGTCGGGGTCGAAGAACGCCCGGTAGTGGCGATAGACCTGCTCAAGGCCGAGGCGCCAGTCGCCGCCGTGGAAGAGCACGCGCACGGCGGCCCTCGCCGGGCGGTCGCCCACGAGGCCGATGTAGGATTGGAGGCATTCGAGCGTCTGGAGCGATTGGACGGGTTTCTCGGCGTAGCCCCAGTTGAAGCCCTTGTCGCCATTCTCGAACTGGAAGGTGGCCATCGGCACGCGGGCGTCGAGGGGCAGGAGCATGGAGTAGCCCGCATCGAGGTCGCGGCTCGTGTGGCTCACCATCGGCAGGATGATGTCGCGGCCGGAGACGTAGCTGACCTGGATGTGGTTGAAATTGAAGTCCTCCATGCCGTCGAACACGAAGTCGCCGTCGCGGCAGGGCGCCCACACGTGCCAGCCGGCCTGGAGCGGCAGGTTGAAGCCGATCCGCAGCGAGCGGTCGGCGACCTTGCGACTCGTCTTGCGTGCTTCGGCCTGCCAGAGGAGGCCGAAGTCGTCGAGGGCGAGCGTGACCTTCAGCTCGAAGGGGGCGCCGGCGAAACGCTTCGTGAGGGTGACCTTGTTGCCCCGCTTCGCCGCGCGCACGCGGCAGCGGTCCTTCAGGTCGTGGTACCAGCGGTCGTCGCGCTGGTCGTAGACGCGCAGGAAGCCGAGATAGCCGGGGATGTTCTGGCGCCTGATCTGAAACAGGTCCACGCCGCTGGGCTGGAAGGCCATCGAGCGGAGCCAGCCCGTGGCCTTGTCAACCGCAAGCGAAACCTGATGGTTGTGTAGGAACCAGCAACGGGACGCCTCTGCGGGTGCGAACGCGATTCCCATGAGGACCCTTTCACGAACACTGCCCCTCCGTCGCCAACATAGTCCCGCGGACCCTTGCCGTCAAGGGCGCTGGAAGGTGGTTTTCGACAAGCGCGACGCTTGTCGCTACGCAGGCCGATGGGATCTCCCGCAACAGCACCTCCCGCGGGTTGCGAACCCGCGGGAGGTTGAAGACGCGGGCTGAAGCCCGCGCCACGAACTGCCCCGCCTCGTCGGGTACCTGAGGCCCAAATTCATCCTGGACGTCTCCTGTGCGAACCGGGGAAGCAGGTGGCCGTGTGGCACAGGCGCCGCTCCTAGGAGCCTGGCGCGCTGCGCCTGCGCGTGCGTAAGCGTATATTCAGCCAGTACATGTGGACGAAACTTGAGTTGTCGGCCCCCGAGCAGCGGGCCGCCAAGACCTTGGCCCGACCGGCCCGCGTTCGAGACACCCGAGGCCGGCGAGCGCGCCAACCGCGCCAAAAACTTGAGCGGCGGCACTTGACTTCCAGGCAACTTCGTGTACATTCCCTGTGTTCGCGCGCGTCTGAGGGCACGGCTCAGGCGAGCACGACGCGGGCCAACGCGCCACCGAGCGTACGGGTTGCCGCTCGGCTCACGGAGGGAAATGCATGCGCAAGGCGGGCGCATCGCGAGTGCGGCAGGTCTCCAACTTCATCCTCGTCGCCTTGGGCTTCGGCTTCATCTACTGGTTCACCGAGTGCGTGGTCCAGGTGTACCTCTTCGACGCCGACAGGGTCACGCTGGACCTGCTGCGCCAGAAGGGATTCTGGGACCGGCTGATCACCCGCCTCTCCACGCCCACGCCGAATGAGCTGTGGGTGCGGCTCCTGATGATGATCGCCTTCGTGCTCTTCGGCGGCTTCGTGCAGCACACCGTGCGCTTGCGTCTTCGGGCCGAAAGCAACCTGGAACGGCTCAACCGCGAGCTCGAGCAGCGGGTCGAGGACCGCACGGCCCGCCTCGCCGCGGCCAACCGCGAGCTCGAGGCCTTCAACTACACGGTCTCCCACGATCTGCGTTCCCCGCTGCGGATCATCCTCGGCCTCTCGCGCGACCTGCTCGAGTCGGCCGCCGACCCCGCGGCCCCCTCCTTCCGCCAGCACGTGGCGGCCATCCACCAGAGCTCCGAGAAGATGAGCCGCCTGATTGACGACCTGCTGGCGCTCTCGCGTTCCGCGCGCCGCGGGCTCCAACTGGCCCAGATAGACGTGGGCGAGCTGGCCCGCGTGGTGTTCGACGAGCTGATGGTGGCGCACGGGAACCGCTCGGTGGCGCTCGCCGTCACCGAGATGCCCCCGGCACACGGCGACCTTTCGATGCTGCATGAGGCCATGACCAACCTGCTCGCCAACGCCCTGAAGTTCACCAGCCAGAACCCCAAGGCCCGCATCGAGGTCGGGGGGCGGATTGACGCGGACCGCCACGAGCACGTCTACTATGTGCGCGACAACGGCGTGGGCTTCGACCCCAAGTACGCGCACCGCCTGTTCCGCGTCTTCCAGCGGCTGCACAGCGACGAGGCCTTCGAGGGCACGGGCGTGGGCCTGGCGATCGTGCAGCGCATCCTCGAACGGCACGGGGGCAGAACGTGGGCCGAGGGCGCCGTGGGCCAGGGCGCCACCTTTTACTTCGCGCTGCCCGCCACCGCCCGCGCGACCCCGGCGCCCGAGTTCGCGCAGCCCGAGTACGCCGCACAGGAGGCCCGCGCATGAGTGCTCCGGCGGCCCTTGATGAACCCAAACCCCGGGCCTCGGGCTGGCCGCTCCAGATCCTCATCCTGGAAGACGTGTCGCTGGAGGCCCAACTGGTGGAGTCCGAGCTCCGCCGCGGCAAGATTCAGTTCGCCGCCCGGCGCGTGACCACCCGCGAGGCGTTCGTGGCCGCGCTGCAAGAGACGGCGTTCGACCTGATCTTCGCCGACTACAAGCTGCCCGACTTCGACGGGCTGACGGCGCTGGCCCTCGCGCAGGAGCTCCGCCCCGAGGTCCCCTTCATCCTGGTGTCGGGCCAGATCAGCGAGGAGATGGCCATCGAGGCGGTCAAGGGGGGAGCCACGGACTACGTCTTCAAGGACCACCTCGGGCGCCTCCTGCCCTCGGTGCACCGGGCCCTGCGCGAGGTGCGCGAGCGCACGCGCCGCCAGGTGGCCGAGAGCGCCCTGCGCGCCAGCGAGCAGCGCTACCGCATGCTCGTCGAGCGCTCGCGCGACGGCATCCTCCAGTTCGACCAGCGCGGGCAGCTCGCCTTCGCCAACCCGCGGGCCGTCGAGATCCTCGGCTGCGAGCGCGCCAGGCTCATCGCCCAGCCCGCCATCGTCAACCGGCTGCTCCATCCGGCCTCCTGGCGGCAGTTCCTCGCCGTGATCGAGGAGTTCGAGGCCACGGGCAAGCTGCCCGAGCGGGCCGCCGAGTGGCGCTGGGTGCGCCCCGACGGCAAACCCGTGTTCACCGAGAACCTCTTCACCGACCTGGTGAACGACGTGGGGCGGCGAATCGGCTTCCAGATCGTGCTGCGCGACGTCACCGACAAGAAGCGGGCCGAGGTGGAGCTCCGCCGAAGCTACGCCAAGCTCCGCCGCATCTTCTACCAGACCGTGAACACCCTGTCCTCCGCCGTCGGCAAGCGCGACCCCTACACCGGCGGCCACCAGCACCGCGTGGCGCAACTGGCCCGCTCCATCGCCGAGGAGATGAAGCTGCCCCCCGGCCGCACAGAGGGCATCTTCCTCACCGGCCTCCTGCACGACATCGGCAAGATCAACATCCCGGGCGAAGTGCTCAACCGCTCCGGCCCCCTCACCGAGGCCGAAACGCTCATGATCCGCACCCACCCCGAGGTCGGCTACCAGATCCTCAAGAACATCGAGTTCCCCTGGCCCGTGGCCATGGCCACCGTGCAGCACCACGAGCATCTCGACGGCTCGGGTTACCCGGCCGGCCTGAAGGGGGACCAGATCATCCTCGAGGCCCGCATCCTCACCGTGGCCGACGTGATCGAGGGCATGGCCTCGCACCGCCCCTACCGGCCCGCCCTGGGCATCAAGAAGGCCCTTCAAGAGACCGCGCGGTACAGCGGCACCCGCTACGACCCCACCGTGGTCGAGTGCAGCCGCAGGCTGTTCGAGGAGCGCCGATTCCAGTTCGACCTGGACGATGCCTCGAGCCTGTGGGCCAACGGGCACCAGACGATTGCCGAGATAGACCTGCCCTCGCGCGGCCAGGGCCATGCTCAGCCGCCCGGCAGCGACCAGTAGCACATGTAGTTCGACCAGCTATGGAGCGGGGGCCGGAGGGGCCTGTGGGCGGGGCGTCCCTGCCCCGCGTCTGCGGCTGCGTAAATCCAGAGCCGCTCGGGGTCCCACGCGATCAGATTGTCGCGGCCGGTGCCGAAGAGGTCCATGACCTCGGAGCATAGCTCCGGGTGGCCATCGTCGGGGAACGGCACGACCTGTTCGCCGCGCCAGTCACAAAGTCCGCCGAAATCGGCGTGAGCGGAGTAGTAGATCAGCTCCTCGTCCTCCCCCGTCCAGTTTACGGGCTGAAGGGTGTTGCCGCACACGGGGTGCTCGCGCGACCAGAGGAGCTTGCCCGTCGAGTCGAGCAGCGCCACGATCCCGGGTGCGCCCCAGTAGGTGCAGATGGCATATTGAAGGCCTGGGGCGTCGCCGCGGAACTTGGCGATGCTGAGGCGCTGGACGTGGCCGTGTCGGACGGCCAGCAGATCGCCGTGGAGGCCGGCGATGAGCAGGCCGTCGTCGCCGCCGGCGCGCACCGCCTTGGGCTCGCCCCAGCCCTGGGGGTCGCCCGAGCCGGGGAAGGGCATAGCAAAGATGGCGTCGGCGTGGTCGCCGAGGTGCAGGTTCTGGAGGTCGCGCCCGTCGGCCGTGAGCCAGTGGTAGCCGGCGATCACCTCGTCGCGGCCGTCGCCGTCGAGGTCGGCCGCGAAGGGGAAGTGCCCCAGGTTGCCCACCCATGACCAGAGCGGCTGGAGGTCGGGCGAGAGCGCCCAGAGGTGGTGGTAGCGGTCCTTCAAAAGCAAGTCGCGGGCGGCGCCGCGGCCCGCCAGGTCGGCGAAGCGGATCGAGTCGGCCACGACGCGCGGGAACTCGTGCCCGTCGGGCGAGCCGAAGTAGGAGATGGACCTCTTGAGGAGCGGATGGTGCTCGGGGCGTTCGGGCGTGGGGGCGGCGTACTTGAGCTTGCCCGTCGCGCCGTCGAGCATCTGAATCTCGAAGCCGCGCACGCACACCACCTCGTTCCGCCCGTCGCCGTCAAGGTCGTTCACCTGGAACGGCAGGTCGCCGGCCAGCGGCGTCTGCGGCGTGGGCGTGCCCGATTGCCAGAGCACCTCGCCCTCCGCCGTGAGCGCCGTGAGGCAACCGACGGAGTAGTAGCCCGCGCCGCCCTCGATAGGCGCGCGCTGGGCGAGCACGATATCGGGCAGCCCGTTCCCTGTCAGGTCGCCGAATCGAATCTGCCGGCAGGTGCCGAAGCCGGGCGTAGCGATCTTCCGCACAAGCCGCATCTCTGGATACCGCCTGCCGCTGGTAGTGCGGCCTTCAGGCCGCCTCCGGGCGCTACGGGCTGAAGCCGGCACCACGCACGTGCGGCGATCCGGGCGGCCGTCCACGGCGAGCGCGCGGAAGCGGGCCGGGCAGTTGGCCAACAGCCCCACCCGCCCATCCAGGTGCCCGCCCCAGCGGGTGAGGAAGACGAGCTCGTCGTCTACCCAGAAGCTCAGATTCGTCCGATCCAGGTCCATGCGCAGCGTGATCCAGTTGCCGACGAGGTGCGGGAACATCCCCGCCATCTCCTGCTCGATATGGAACTGCTCGCCGTTGCGCGAGACGAACTTCACGCCGCCGGGGTCGAGAAGCAGAGCCATGTAGTCGAGCGCCGTGCGGAAGCGGAACACCACCCCCGCCTCCTGGGTGAGCCGCGGGCAGAGAACCTGGGCTTCGACTCCGCGGACCTTGCGCCAGAACGTGTCGTTGACGATGAGGGTGTTGTTGTGGCGGCTGTCGTGGAGTTGCTCGATGAAGCGCCCGTCGCGGTCCTCGCCCACCCGCCAGTTGCTCGACTGCCACGTCCAGTGCAGCGTCGGCTCGTGCCAGCCGGCGTAGCGCGGGTCGCTGCGGAGGCAATGGAACTCGCCCAGCGGGTCGTTCCGCCGCGGCACGTCGCCGAGGGGGAGGTTGGCCAGGGTGATCTGCATGGGCTACTGCTCTCTTCGCACTCGCTAACGAGCCAGCGCGCATTCGAGAAGGTCCACAACGGCGCGGACCAGCCGTCGGAACGTCTCGCGCCTTAGAGCGCCAAGCTCGGCGGAAAGCAGCTCCCGATTCGCCGTGAACAGCTTGCCGGGTCGTGCGTAGCTGACGACGCGCAGGGAACCAGCGGCGAGGTCGGCATCAGTGAGTGTCACAGATCGCGCATCGCCGTAGGGGTTGCTGGTGATCTGGCAGAGAACCCAATCGCCTCGTCCCGCGTCGGCAAGGACGACGGCGGGACGCAGCTTGGCCTGCGAGAGGTCAGAGAAAGGGAAAGGAACTAGGAGCCTGTCCGAGAATCCGCGTGAGGCTGCGACGCCGCCGATTCGGGCCGCACGCAAGGAGCGAGGAGGAGGCGATGCAACGGAGCGCATCGCGGACGATGAGCGACACCGCGGGCGGCCTGAAGTCGCGGCGTCCCTTCGGGTTGCGGCGTCAGCGGGCCGGCTGCCACGTTGCGGCTCCTCAGCGATGCATTCCAGGGCATCGCCTGCGTCGCCGCGCCTCGCATCCAGCCCGCTGGCGCCGGCAACGCAGCCCACGGGGATTCTTGGACAGGCTCCTAGGATGACCGACCCGGCTGAAGGTGTGACCACGCCGCGTCCTCCTCGGGGCGGTTCCAGTCCTCGGCGAGCGCCGGCTCACTGAACAGCGCCGTTTCCGACACCCGAAGCGCAGGGGCCTCCTCCAGAATGGTCACCAGCGCCCGGTGGGCACCCGTCAGGTGGATGTCCTCCAGGAGGCGGACATTTCCCTGCTCGTCCACGACGGCTTCAAGGGTCCTGGACATGCTCGCATCCTCCACGTTCATTGTCGTCGTGAGAGGCGTAGTTGTCAAGCCAATCGAGGGGGTTTGGAGGCTTTCCTTCCAACGCCGCCGCGGGTAGAATGCACGGAGAGCTTCCTACGCCTCAATCCGAAAGGGTTTCCGCAATGCTCGACCGCCGACTCGAACGCCAACTGAACTTCCTCCTCGAAGCCGACAAGCTGAAGGGCGTGGTGCGCCAGACGCTGCTGCCGAGCGCGCGCCGCCAGGAGAACAGCGCCGAGCACTCGTGGCACCTGGCCCTCATGGCCATCCTCCTCGCCGAGCACGCGCGAGACGCCGGCGTGGACCTGCTGCGCGTGGTCGAGATGGCGCTGGTGCACGATCTGGTGGAGATTGACGCGGGCGACACGTATATCTACGACGAGGCGGGCCGGCGCGACCAGGCGGCCCGCGAGGCGGCCGCGGCCGACCGCCTCTTCGCCCTCCTGCCGCCCGACCAGGGGGCCTGGGTCCGCGCGCTGTGGGAGGAGTACGAGGCGGGCGAGTCGGCCGAGGCGCGCTTCCTGGAGGCGCTCGACCGGCTTCAGCCGCTGCTGCTGAACTTCCACACCCGGGGCGCGCAGTGGCAGAGGCACGGCGTGACGGTGGACCAGGTGGTCGCCCGCAACCGCGTGATGGAGCGGGGCGCGCCCACGCTCTGGGCCTATGCCGAGCGCCTGATCCGCGAGGCGGTGGCGAGAGGGTTCCTCTGCGGCGCTCAGTCGAGCCAGGGCAGCTCGCGGCCAATCAGGCGGAAGAACTCGCCGACCTCGCCGCGGTAGAAGTCCGCCAGCATCGCCCGGGTCGCGGGGTCCATCGCCGGGTACCGGCCGGCGAATTCGCGCTGGCCGAGCGTGGGCGCGAAGGTCTCCTCCACGCCCAGGAAGCGGTAGATCGAGCGGATGAAGGCGGCGGGGTCGGCCACCAGGTCGTCGTAGAGGAAGACGCCGAAGTCGGGGAAGGCCTCGCGCCAGTGCTTCAGCCAGGTGCCGTAGCGGCCGTAGTCCTGGATCCAGCGGCCGTCGTCGCGGAACATGCGCTCGAAGGGCACGACGAGGCGCTTCTTGCCCACCCGCTCGCGCCGCTCGGCCCACATCCAGTACTGCGACCAGGCGCGGTCCACCGGATTGCGGAAGACGGCGAAGACCTTGATGCCGGGGTAGGTCTTGCGGATCTCGTCGCGGGCCGAGGGGAAGGGGCGAACCAGGTGCTTCCACCACGATTGGAGCGACCAGCGGGGATAGTGCTCGAGGCGCGGCTCGTCGCGGCGGGGGCTGATGAAATAGTTGGGCGAGATCTCGCCGGCGAGGCGGGTGCCTTTGCCGGCGAAGAGGGCGTGGTACCAGCCGTAGCCGCGGTGGAACTCGTGGGTGAAGAAGGAGATTTCCTTCTTGCCGAGGAGAATCTGGGGGTGCTCGGCCAGGCGCCTGGCCACCCACGTGGTGCCGCTCTTCTGCACGCCCACGCCGATGAAATCGGGGCCGTCGTTCAAGCCTCCGCTCCTCGGTGCGCCAGATACACATTGGATGGGTGGATGAATGGATGGCTGGAAGAATGCCAGAAATCCAGGCAATCATCCACTCATCCAACCAGCCATCCGCCTGATTCACCGGCTCGTGGCGATGTAGCCTTTCCTCTCCAGGTGCAGGATGACGGCCTGGGCGCCCTCCTCGGGCGTGATGTCGCTGGTGTCGATCGCCAGGTCGGCATCCTGCGGCACCTCGTAGGGGTCGGAGACGCCGGTGAACTCCTTGACGAGGCCGGCCCGGGCCTTGGCGTAGAGGCCCTTGCGGTCGCGCTGCTCGCAGACCTCCACGGGGGTGGAGACGTGGACGAGGATGAACCCGCCGCCGGCCTCGATGGCCGCGCGCACGTCCTTGCGCGTGGTGTCGTAGGGGGCGATCGGGGCGCAGATGGCGATGCCGCCGTTCTTCGTGATCTCCGAGGCCACGAAGCCGATGCGCCGGATGTTGATGTCGCGGTGCTCCTTCGAGAAGCCGAGTTCGCTCGAGAGGTGGGTGCGCACGATGTCGCCGTCGAGCAGCGTGACCGGCCGGCCGCCGATCTCGAGGAGCTTCACGAGCAGCACGTTGGCGAGGGTGGACTTTCCGGAGCTGGGCAGGCCCGTGAAGAAGACGGTGAAGCCCTGCTTCGAGCGCGGCGGGTGGGTGCGGCGTAGTTCGGCGATCACCTCGGGGAACGAGAACCAGGCGGGGATGTCGCGCCCGTCCATCAGGCGGTCGCGCAGCTCGGTGCCCGAGAGGTCCTTCGTGCGCGCGCCGGCCGGCACCTCGTCCTCGGGCAGGTAGCGGTCGAGGTCCTCGACGTAGAGCATGGCCTTGAACGGCACGGGGGTGATGCCCAGCTCGCGCTCGTGCTTCAGGATCAAATCCTGCGCATCGTAGGGGCCGTAGAAGGGCCGACCAGCCGAGTCCTTGCCCGGCCCGGCGTGGTCGCGGCCGACGATGAGGTGGGTGCAGCCGTAGTTCTTGCGGATGATGGCGTGCCAGACGGCCTCGCGGGGGCCGCCCATGCGCATGGCCAGGGGCAGCAGGCTGAGCATGGCGGTGTTCTGCGGGTAGTGGCGGAGCGCGGCGCGGTAGCAGCGCACGCGGGTGTAGTGGTCCACGTCGCCCGGCTTGGTCATGCCCACCACGGGGTGGATGAGCAGGTTGGCCTCGAGCTGGCTGGCGGCGCGGAAGGTGAGCTCGACGTGCGCGCGGTGCAGCGGGTTGCGGGTCTGGAAGGCCACCACCCGGCGCCAACCGAGGGCCACGAAGCGCTCGCGCAGCTCGGCCGGCGTCTGGCGCAGCGGCACGAAGTCGTAGTGGGCGGGAAGCTGGAGCCCCTCGACCCGCCCGCCGACGTAGACGGGATTGGACCGCTTGAGCAGGTGCGCCACGGCCGGGTGCTCGGCGTTCGTCGTGCCGTAGACCTGTTGCGCCTCCTGCGGGCGGTCGGGCGTCCAGATTTCGGAGACGTGCACGGCGGCCAGGGCCACCCCCTCGAGGTCGCGCAGGAAGAGCAACTGGCCCGGCTGGAGCTTGCCCGCCATCTCCTCGGTGACGTCCAGGGTGATCGGAATGGGCCAGAGGGTGCCGTCGGCCAGGCGCATCGCCGAGCACACGCCCTCGTAGTCCTTCCGGCACAGGAAGCCGTCGAGCGGCGAGAAGCCGCCGTTGAGCAGCAGCTCGAGGTCGCAGGTCTGCCGGGGCGTGAGGGTCCACGAGGCGGCCTTGACCGCCAGGCCCTTGAGCTCCTTCGCACGGTCGGGCGTGACCATCAGGTTCATGAGCCTGCCGCCATGCGGGGCGATGAGATGCGAGGGCATACGTTTCCTCCAGAGGGACGGGAGACCGTGGGTTCGGGGACCGGGCCGACGGGGCGAGCGGGCCAGCGCCAGGCCAGGATTCTACCAGGAAGGCCCGCGGGGCGCAAACCGGGGGAGCCGCGCGGGTGGGAACCGGGAGAGCTGGCGACCGTGCGGGAACGGCCCGCCCCTGCCTCGGGCCGACGTTGTGGGCGACGTGTCCCCACGCCGCGGTTCCCGGGATGGGGACGTCCAGCCCAGAAGGCGCTCTGGCTCCGCCGCGCCGACGCCGGCAGCGCCGCCCGTGTGGGTTCTGAGGCAGTTTCTGGGCCCCATACTTGCTCAACTCAGGGGGGGAGAGAATTGAGCAAGTATGGACGGAAAGGCCGTAGAGCCGCCCGGATCGCCAAAGCGCCATACTTGCTCAACTCTCGGCGGAGGCGGAAGTGAGCAGGTATGGCGGCGGGGTGTCTGGTTTCCAAGACAATGCGGGTGACTGGGGGCGCGGGCGGCAGGATCGGGGGGCCGCGCTCGGGGGGGCTGGTTCTCACTGCACGCGCAGCGCGCGCAGCTCGGCCGGGCGAAGGGTGAGCGTGAGCCTGCCGCCCGCCGCCTGGACGGGTTGCCCCGTCGCCGCGTCGGTCACCTGGCCCTGAGCGGGCAGCGCGACCGCGACGTTCTTCCTCTCGCCGAAGCCGACGTTTACGACGGCCACGTAGGTGCCGGACTTCGGCGTGCGGATGGCGCGCACGACGACCTCGGGGTCGCTGGCCGCGTTGGCCACCACCTCGCTGGGCAACGCGGGCAGGGCGAGGAAGGCGGCGTGGAACTCGCGCACGAACTGAGGAAAGCCGCGGAGGTTGCTGTTGCCGGTGAGCGAGCCGAGGCAAACGGGGTCGCCGTAGGCCACGGCGCGCGCCTCGGCCATCATGCAGTAGGGGCCGGAACGCTCGACGTCGCAGATGAAGTAGCCGAGGACCTCGTCGTTCCCTGCGTTCATCTCGTTCTCGTTGAGCGAGTAGTGGCGCACGGCGGCGAGGCCCGAGCGCGTGCGGTAGTCCTCGAACGCCTTGGGCGACGAGACGGTGTAGAGGCGGTTGTAGGTGTAGGTGAGCATCACGCCGTCGGCATCGCGGTAGGTGTGCGGGTCGTTGGGGGGCGAGGCGTGGGCCATCTCCCACTTGTCCCAGTTCTCGTGGAACGTGGCGAGGCCGCGGGCGTGCATGTTCTGCGAGACGACCTCATCGAGGGCGTAGGGCTTGACGAACTTGTAGTGCGTCTCGTCGGCGAGGATCTTCTCCCAGGCGGGGAAGTCGTCGGTCACGACCACCTGCATCCACTGCCAGCCGTTGGGCTTGCCGTGGCCGGTGATCGAGCGGGGCAGCGCGCGGCCCGGCTCGCTGGAGTCGTTGGTGTAGAGCACGAAGGCGTCGGGGCCGAGGGCCGCACGCAGGTGGTCGCGGAGCGCCTCGAAGAACTGCCGCCGCTTGCCGAACCACCATTGGTAGTATTTGTCCCGCAGCGCCTTGTCGTTCTGGAGGTGCGAGCGCGAGATGCGGGTGCCGTCGTTGGCCTCCTTCGAGAAGAGGCGCAGGTTGGCCTCGTTGAAGCTGATGGGCATGGCGGTGGGCCGCTGGCGGAACCAGGCGCCGACGAACTTCGCCTTGTCCCTGTACTTCGTGATCGTGAGGTCGAGGATCTTCTTCGCGTCGGCGACGGTGTCGGGGTCGGTGATGTCGGCGTTCTTGCCTTCGCACCAGGAGATGTGCGTGTAAGTATCGCCGCCGTCGAGGCGCTTGCAGCGGCTCTGGGAGCCGAGGGCGAGCTTCTTGTCGCCGCCGATGCTGCCGCGGTACTCGTAGTAGGGCAGCACGGTGAGGCCGTGCTTCGCTGCCCGCTCCACAATCGCCGCCCACAGCCCGGGGGTGGAGGACTGGTAGACCCAGGCGTTGCCGCCCCCTTCGGCGGAGTCCCACCCCTGGTTGTGGCCGAACTCGAGCAGGTCCTTGGCGTAGGTGTTGATGCCGAGGAAGGCCATCGCCTTCATCTTGTACTCGTGCCAGGCCGCGATGTCCTTCACGCCGCGGAGGGTCTCGTCCTGCTCCTCGGGCTTGTGGCCGAAGGCCACGACGCCGTCGGCCATCTCCTCGCGCGAGAAGACGTGGCGGCGCGGCAGGCCGTCGGGCGGGAAGTGGAGTTTCACGGCCAGCGCGGCGGGGTCGGCGATCTCGAAGAGGCGGAGCTTCGACACGGCGGCCCCCGCGCTGCGCGGGTCCTGGAAGGCGGGCGGCTGTGCGATGGCGACCCAGAAGCCGTCGGCCGGCACAAGCGGCCGCGCGCCCAGGCCGCGCGGGCGCTTGATCTCGGGGAACCGGTCGTGGAGGTAGAAGAGCTGGCTCCATCGCTCGAGCTTGCCCGAGAGCGGGTAGTTGAGCGACTCGGGGTTGTTGGGCACGTACTTGCCCTTCAGCACGTCGCCGATGGCCGTGCCCGAGGCGAAGCCGAGCGCGGTCTCGCAGCCCCAGTTGCACACGTACATCGCGCGCGGCTGGTCCTCGGGGTATTGGAGGCTCAGCACGTAGCAGCCGCCGGCCTTCAGCCCCTTGCCCTCGCCGATGCGATAGGCGAAGTACTTCGGCTCCTGGCCCGTGTTGGGCAGAAGGCGGCAGGGGGTGCCGAGGAGCTTTTCGACCCGACTGACCCCGGCGGGGAACTCCATGAAGAGGATGTCCTTATTCGGCGCCGAGCAGTCAATCTCCTGGACGAGTCGTAGCCGGCCGAACGGCGGCCCGGCGTCGGCGAGGGGCATCTCCTCGCCCCGCCCGTGAGAGGCCAGGATGCTCAGGACGACGGACGACCACAGCAGGGTGCGATGGGGCACTCGCGTTTCCTTCCGGCAGGACTGGGTTGTTGAGACAGCGGCCGACGCCCCCTCCCGGCCGTCCACAGCATAGCCGAAACGCGGGTCTGGCGCAACCAGGAGGCGGCGGAGGAGGATGGCCCCTGATTCTGGCAGCCAGTGGCCTTTCCTCGGCTCCGACCCTTCCCCTGCCCCCTCCCTGAAAGGCTTACCCTTGCCCGCATGTTCTCGAGGGCCTGCCTTAGCCCCCGAAGGGGGCGTTTGGGCGTAGCCCAGGGCGACCGCGTTCGCGGGCTACTGGCACGCAAGATGTGGGCGAAGATGGGCACTGAAAGGGAGGGGAGAGAGGGTGGACCCCCCAGAGAAGGGCATTGCCAGCATTGGGGGCCATACTCGCGGCGGAAGCAGGGGCGCTAGCCCGCATTTCTCACCAGCCCCGCAGGAGCCGCGCAGGAAACCTTGTCATTCCGAGCGAAGCGGAGCGAAGTCGAGGAACCTCTCAAGGGGACAGACCGACATCACAGGGCACACTCCGTTGTCGGCGGCCGCTCCTCCGAAAGGTGCTTCGACAGGCTCAGCATGACAAGAAGGGGGCGTTCCGCACTCCCAGGCCGGCGGGCCGGTGAGAGATGCGGGCTAGATGCCCACGAGGCGTTCGGCCGTGCCGCCCATGATGGCGGCGCGCACCTCTTTCGGCACCTTCAACTCGTCGAGGAGCAGGCCGATGGCCCGGATGCCGGCCGCCAGGCGCTTCGTGCCCGAGAGGTGGGTGAAGAAGTCAGTGCCGAAGAGCAGCTTGCGGTAGTCGGTGAACGGCCAGCAGTCGCGCAGGATTCGGGCGTAGGCCTTCACCCGCGCCTTCGTGTCCGCGCACGAGGGGGTGGTGAGGTCGGCGTAGACGTTGGGGTGGTGGACAAGGAGCGCCGCGGCCTCGTCGCGGCGGCCGAGGCTGAGGAAGTGGGCCATGATGAGGTTGAGGCCGGGAAAGGCGCGCGCGATGGCATCCAGACACATCGGGCGCATGCGGTCGCTTGAGATGTCCAGCCGCGGCCAGTCGAGCCTGGCCATTTCCGCCCAGCCGTGCTGCGCCCCCCAAACATCCATCCGGGCCAGGACGCCTGTGTGGAAGAGGATGGGCATGCCCAGCTTCTCGGCTTGCGCGTAGATGGGGTAGAAGCTCTTGTCGTCGTAGCTTCGCTTGGGGGCGATGACCTTGAGGGCGCGGAAGCCCTGCGCGTGCAACTGGCGGACCGTGGCCGGCCCGTCGCCGCGCCCGAGGGCCACGTAGCCGAAGCCGACCACCACGTCGGGATGCCGCTCGATGGCGGCGGCCACGGCGTCGTTGCCGGGCTGGTGAAACATCGCTCCGCACGACGAGATGCCGAGGCGGCAGCCCAGGCGGCGGGCCTCGGCCGCCACACGGTCAATGTCGGTACCCAGGTCCATGTGCACGTGCACGTCGAAGCAGCGGAAGCGCGCCACGGGGGTGTCTCCTGTGCTCGGGGCCGAGAACGCGGCTCTCGGCAGAGCCTACCATGTGAGCCGCCGGCTCGCAATCGCGTGTCGCCGCTCGCCGCGGCCAAGGGGGGTTGCCGCGTCGGTTGCACTCCCTGGCCTCTTGTAGCATAATCGTCGGTGTGCTGAGTCGCCCGATTCCACGCGCGGAGAACGGTCCTCAATGCGGCATGGCGTCCCCCTCCTGGCTGTCTTGTGGCTTGTTCAATCCTCTGCCCCGGCAGCGGCGCCGCCCGAGGTGGTCGCCGATTGGCTGGCGCAGGACGGGTTAGCGGGCGAGCAGGCGATCACGAGGGAGCGCGTGGCCGCCCTCCTCGTCCAGCTTGGCGATGCGGCGGCCGACCTGCGGAAGCAACTCGATGAGGTGGGCCTCGCCGACCTCTCGCCCCGCGATCTCTATTTGAGGGCCTGCGAGCGCCGCCGCGAGGCCCGCCTCAAGCCCCACCTCGCCCAACTCGCCCGCATCGTGTTCACCAAGCACTACGACCTGGGCGGCTCGCACTATGCCTACACCGAAGGCCAGAGCGACGCTCAGGCCGAACGCCACTTTCGCCCGGGATCGAGCCTGTGCTTGCTCGAGATGGACGGCGCCTATGGCAAGGTGACCACGCTGCTCGACGACCCGAAGGGCGTGATCCGCGACCCCGACGTCTCCTACGACGCCGCCCGAGTCCTGTTCGCCTGGAAGAAGGACCTGAACAAGGACGACTACCACCTCTACGAGATGAACGCGTCGAGCCGCGAGGTGCGCCAGCTCACCCACGGCCTCGGCTTCGCCGACTACGAGGGCGCCTATCTCCCCTCAGGCGACATCGTGTTCAACTCCACCCGCTGCGTGCAGATCGTGGACTGCTGGTGGACCGAGGTGAGCAATCTCTACACCTGCGGCCCGAACGGCGAGCACCTGCGCCGCCTCTCCTTCGACCAGGTCCACACCAACTTCCCCACCGTCACCCACGACGGCCGGGTGATCTACACGCGCTGGGACTACAATGACCGCGGCCAGATCTACCCCCAGGGCCTCTTCCACATGCACGCCGACGGCACGGGCCAGACCGAGCTGTACGGCAACAACTCATGGTTCCCCACCACCATCCTCCACGCCCGGGCCATCCCCGGCACAAGCAAGTACGTGGCGATCTTCACCGGCCACCACTCGCGGCAGAAGGGCTGGCTGGGCATCGTGGACCCCCGACGCGGCCGCCAGGAGAACGCCGGCGCCCAGCTCATCGCGCCCGTCCGCGAGACCAAGGCGGTCCGCGTGGACGCCTACGGCCAGACCGGCGACCAGTGGCAATACCCCTATCCCCTCTCCGAGACGGCTTTCCTCGTCACCTTCCGCACCGAGAAGGCCCCGCACTTCGCCCTCTATTGGATGGACGCCGACGGCCGCCGCGAGCTCCTCGCCGCCGACCCGAACATCTCGTGCAACCAGCCCATCCCGCTCCTCCCCCGCCCCGTGCCGCCCGTGAAGGCCAACGTCGTAGATTACCGCAAGGACAAGGGCTGGGTCTACCTCCAGGACATCTACGAGGGGCCGGGCCTGGCCGGCGTGCCGCGGGGCGCGATCAAGCAGCTTCGCGTCGTCGCCCTCGAGTTCCGCGCCGCGGGCATCGGCTCCAACGGCAACAGCGGCCCGGCCGGCGGCGCACTCATCTCCACCCCCGTCTCCATCCAGGGCACGTGGGACGTCAAGCGCGTGCTCGGCACCACGCCCGTGCACCCCGACGGCTCGGCCTGCTTCGTCCTCCCCGCCCGCACGCCCGTCTACTTCCAGGCCCTCGACGCCAACGGCCACGCCGTGCAGACGATGCGGAGCTGGATGAGCCTCCAGCCCGGCGAGAGCGTCTCGTGCGTCGGCTGCCACGAGAACAAGAACACCGCACCGCCAGTGTCCCACACGAGCGCGGCGCTGTTCGCCGGCCCCCAGCCCCTCGCGCCTCCTGAATGGGGAACCGAGGGCTTCGGCTTCATCCGCCACATCCAACCCATCCTCGACAAACACTGCATCAAGTGCCACCACCTCGACGCGCCGCCGAGCTACGGCGTCCCGGCGATCTCGCGGAACGGCCGCGACCTGCGCGCGGTCGCTTTCGACCCGAAAACGATGCGGGTGCTCACGCCCGCTGACGCCCGCTGGTGGTACACCCTCGAGGCCCCGCCCGCCAACTGGACGAAGCCCGACTTCGACCACTCGAGATGGCGGGTCGGCCCCGGCGGCTTCGGCACAGGCGTGCCCGACAGCAAGGTGCGCACCGCCTGGAAGACGGCCGACATCTGGCTCCGCCTGCCCTTCGACCTGAAGGAGAAGCCGAAGTCCCCTGCCCTCCTCTGGCACCATGACGACGACGCCGAGGTTTACATCAACGGCCTCCTGGCCGTGCAAGCCGACCGCTTCACCACCAAGTACGAGGTCGTGCCGATCGCGCCCAGGGCGGCGGCCGCGCTCAAGATCGGGGCCAACACCCTCGCCGTGCACTGCAAGTACGACGGCGGCGGACAATACATTGATGCCGCCCTCATCGAGGTTCTGGGCGGGGCGTATGTTGTGGGCGGGGCGTCTCCGCTCCCCGAGTCCCCCTCGGGCCCCGAACCCAGACCGTCGAACACCGAACCCCCTCCGGGCGTTACACCCGCCTTCAGCCTGCGCGGCATCCAAACGCTCGACAGCGCCAGCCGCCGGAAGTGGAGCGACTCGTATCTCGCCCTCGCCAACCGCCGCGTGGCCGACTGGATCAACGTTCAGAGCGAGCCCTCGATGCTCCCGCCCTACAAGGCCGGCGCGGGCAAGAGCAAACTCGTCGCTATGCTCGTCGAGGGCCACAACGGCGTCAAGCTCACCCCCGCCGAGCTCCACCGCATCGCCACCTGGATTGACCTCCTCGTCCCCTATTGCTCCGATTACACCGAGGCGATGGACGACAAGGGCGTGCCCGTTTACGAGCGCTACCTCGCCAAGCGTCGCGCTTGGGAGGCCCAAGAGGCCGCGAACATCGCCGAGATGCTCGCCCAGCCTCTCCACCGAGGCGCCACAGTGCCATGAACGGCCGCCAGCGGTTCCTGAAGATCGCCCGTGGGGAGCTCAGGGGCGAGCTGTTCCTGCCCTGCGACCTCAACTATTCGTGGTTCATGGACGAGACGCTCGAGCGCTGGCGCCGCGAGGGCCTGCCGCCGGGGGCCGACCCGCGGGAGTTCTTCGGCCTCGACCGCGTGGCCTTCGCCGGCGGCTCACCCTACTCGGTGGTGCCGCCCTTCGAGCCCCGCGTGCTTGCCGACGAGGGCGACACCCAGGTCGTCCGCGACGAACTGGGCATCACGAAGCGCGTCTGGAAGCACCACGCCGCCTCCAACATGCCGCAGTGGCTCGACTTCCCCATCAAGTCGCGCCGCGATTGGGAGGCGTTCCGCGAGCGCCTCGACCCGCGCTCGCCCGAACGCTGGCCGAGGGACTGGGCGCGCGCCGAACGCGAGTGGACGAGCCGCGACTACCCGCTGGGTCTCGGCCCCGGCAGCTTCTTCGGCCACACCCTCCAGCGTTGGTGCGGCACCGAGAACCTCTGCCTGCTCTTCTACGACGACCCGCGCCTGGTCCACGACATGCTCGACCACCTCGAATGGTTCTTCCTCGAACTCGTGAAGGGCTACGTGGCGCACGTGCCGTTCGACTTCGCTTCGTTCGGCGAGGACATCGCCTTCAAGGGCCGCTCGTTCATCTCGCCCGGGCTCTTTCGCGAGTTTCTCCAGCCGCGCTACGTCCGCATCTGCCAGGCTCTGCGGGCCAGCGGCATCGAGACGATTTTCGTGGACAGCGATGGCTTCATTGACGAACTCATCCCCCTGTGGCTCGAAGTGGGCATCAACGGCTTCTCGCCGCTCGAGGTGGCCGCGGGCGAGGACGCCCTTGCGCTCAAGCGGCGCTACGGCCGCAACATCGTCCTCGCCGGCAACCTGGACAAGCGTGCCCTCACCCGAGGCAAGGCAGCCATTGAGCGCGAGGCCGCCAAGGCCCACCGCCTGCTCGACCTCGGCGGCTACTTCCCCGCGGTGGACCACTCGGTGCCGCCCGACGTGCCGCTCGACAGCTTCGTCCACCTCCTCCGCGCCCTGCGCGGCGCTTGACGCTCCCGGCGCCAGGCCATAGAATCGGTGCCATGGTGCATAGGACCGTGCCGGGGCTTGTGTCCTATCAGTCCTATCGGTCCTGTCTGTCCTATCCGTAATCTGGCATGACCCTCTCTCCTTGAAGGAGAATGCCCATGCTCCCCCTGATGCTCTCCCTGATGGCCGCCACGCCTGCCGAGCCGATCCGGCTCCACCCCGACAACCCCCACTATCTCCTCTGGCGCGGCAAGCCCGCGGTGCTCATCACCTCGGGCGAACACTACGGGGCCGTGCTGAATCAGGACTTCGACTACGTGCCGTACCTCGATGAACTTCAGCGCGGCGGCTTGAACCTCACGCGCACCTTCAGCGGCGTCTACTGCGAGGGGCCTGGCTCGTTCAAGATCAAGGGCAACCCTCTCGCCCCCGCCAAAGACCGCCTCATCTGCCCCTGGGCTCGCTCCGATACGCCTGGCTATGCCAACGGGGGCAACAAGTTCGACCTCACGAGGTTCGACCCCGCCTACTTCGCCCGCCTGAAGGACTTCGTGGCCCAGGCCGCCCGGCGCGGCGTCGTGGTCGAATACGTCCTCTTCTGCCCGTTCTACGAGGACGAGATGTGGAACCTCAGCCCGATGAACGCCAGGAACAACGTCAACGGCATCGGGGCCATTCATCGCAACGAAGTCCACACCCTCAAACACAGGGACCTGCTCGCCGTCCAAGAGGCCTTCGTGCGGAAGGCCGTGGCCGAGCTGCGCGACGCCGATAACCTCTACTACGAAATCTGCAACGAGCCCTATTTCGGCGGCTGCACCATCGAGTGGCAGCACCGCATCGCCGACGTGATTGTCGAGGCGGAGAAGGACTTCCCCCACAAGCACCTGATCGCGCAGAACATCGCCAACGGGAAGGCCCAGATCGAGAAGCCCCACCCCGCCGTCAGCATCTTCAACTTCCACTACGCCACCCCGCCCGACACCGTGGCGATGAACTGGGGCCTCCACAAGGTGATTGCGGACGACGAGACCGGCTTCAAGGGCAGCGGCGACACGGTGTATCGCGGCGAGGGCTGGGACTTCCTCCTCGCGGGCGGCGCCATTTACTCGAATCTCGACTACTCGTTCACCCCCGACGCCGAAGCCGGCACCGCCAAGCCCGACGCTCCGGGCGGTGGCGGCGCCACGCTGCGCAAGCAACTCCGCATCCTCAAGGACTTCATTGAAAGCTTTGATTTCATCAGGATGGCGCCCGACAACAGCGTCATCCGGGGCGGCGTGCCGGAGAAGGCCACGGCCCGTGCCCTCGTCGAGAAGGGCAGGGCCTACGCCGTCTACGTGCGTGGCGGCGCCCAGGCCGCCCTCGTCCTCGACCTCCCCGCCGGCAGCTACAAGGCCGAATGGGTGAACACCAGGACGGGCGCCATCGAGAAGCCCGAGGTATTCCAGCACGCGGGCGGCACCAAGACCCTCGCCTCGCCCCCCTACACCGAGGACATCGCGCTGCGGGTCAAGAGGGCGGAATGACATGCGGAACAAGGGAGCCCGAAGGGGTCCGCACTCGGATGAGCGATGGGTGCTCATCCCCGAGTGTTCCATCCTGGGCCGACCGATCATCTTCGGCCTGATCCCGCTCGAAGGCTGCCCGCGGCCGGGCATGTGCTGCTACCGCGCGCGCCTGTGCGAGAAGGAGGAGCGTGATTGCTGGTTCGCACGGCCGATGGAGAGCAAGGTGATCCCCTTCGATGACGAGGCAGCCGTGAAGCTCATCCTGGCCTCTGGGCGCGCATTCGCCGGCGGCCCGGAGCCCTGCCCCCTGATCCTGGACTCCCCCCTGCCGTCCGCCCTGAAGGCACAGATCCTTCAGGAATTCCTCGAATACATAGACGAACTGGATTCTCCGGCCAACTTCGTGCCGGACGAGATCATCGCGGCCCTGAAACTGCTCGGCTGACGACTCGGCCTTAGGTCCTTGCGGCATCGGACAGGCAGATGACCTCGATGCCGTCGGACCCGGTGACCGCGGTGTCGTTCGTCAGAATCACGGTGCAGCCCGTGAGCCGTGCCGTTGCCACATGTATGGCGTCGGGGAGACGCAAGCCATGGGCGGCGCGTTGCTTGGCAGCCTCAACAAGGACATCGAGAGTGACGGGGCTGATACTGAGTCCTGCCCGATCAGCGACGGCGCGCCGACAGCTCGCAACGGCCCCCTGATCACGCTCGCGGAACGGCTTGACCAGGAGTTCGGCAAGGGTCAACTGACTGGTTACACAGCGCACATCGCCAGCCTCGATGGCCGTGAACAACGCTCGCAGCGCTGCCTCAAAGGCAGGAAACGCGTTCAGCGCGTAGATGAAGACATTGGCGTCGAGGTAGGTCTGCCGCCCCTGAAGAGCGTCTAGGATTCCCATGCATCCCGCTCCCGGCGCAGGTACGCATCGGCCTCCTCGGGTGAGGCGAACTGGCCGCGGGTGGACCCGATGAGGCTGGTGAGCGCAGGCAGCGCATCGGGACCCTCGTTGGCCCCAGCCTGACCGGCGCGCGAGCCAGCACGGCGCTTCAGGGGCACGATCTGGGCCACGGGCTTGTCGTTCTCGCTGAGGACCACGTGGACGCCCGCGACCGCCCGATGGACCAGCTCCTTCAGGTGTGCCTGGGCATCGTTGAGGTCCACCGTTTCCGTCTTCATGTCGTGACCCTCGGCTGTCCTCTGCCGGCTACCGCCTTCCGCACACCATCTTGCGGCCACCCACACCAAGTATATCCCCACAAGGAGGAAATGCAAGCGTTGAGCTGATCGCTAACCCACCTCGGCGCAGGCGTTGGCATCGAACGGGTTGGTGCGCAGGGCGAGCGAGAAGAGGTAGGGATAGCTGCCCTTCAGGTGCCTCATGTAGTCGAGCCACTCGGCGATGAGCAGGCCGTAGGCGCGCCTCATGTCGCCCGCAATGTGCGCGGCGTCGGTCTCGGCGAGATGGGCCGCGTCGTGGCGGCAGGACAACTCCTCGGCCAGATGGGTCACGGCCCACAACAGGTCGGTGAAGGTGCCGTGCTCGAGCAGGTTGGGGTTCTGGAGCAGGCCGAGCAGGAAGGTGCGCTCGCGCGTCAGAAACGCCTTGAGCGCCTCCAGGTCGCCCCGCCCGCAGTCCATCTTGAAATCGTAGCTGCGGAATTGCGCGCGCGCCTTCCGGAAATCGTCGTTCGACCACTCGGGCGTGATGACCAGCCCGCAGACCACGCGCCCGGACTCGGCGTCGAAGGCCGACAGGTCCTTGAGCAGCTTCGTCCCCACCTCGCTGAAGAACGCCCCGATCACCATGTTCATCTTCTGAAGCAGCGAACGCTTCTCGTGGGCGTTGAGCACGGCGTGGAGGATCAGGGTGACGATGAGCACGTCGAGCGGCAGGAAAGCGATGTCGCCGACGAGGTAGATGAGGATGTGATGCAGATCGCGGAAGAACAGCCAGTGAATCGTATAGAGCACCACGGAGAGCAGGACGAGCGCCACGCCCAGCTTCACCCGCCAGTTGAGCTTCTTCATTCGGGGCCTCTCACCGTTCCAGATTCCGCACCTCCGCACCGAGCATCAAGTGCTTCTGCCCGTATTCTAGAACGCCGCCGGTCATGACGCAATCTCTGTTTGACACCGGCGGGCCAGAGTCCTACGATGCCGTGCGGGGCGTGACCACGAACAAGGAGAGCCGCGATGAACCGGCGGGCTTGGGGCATCTTGCCGTGGGTGGTATTCGCGGGGGCCGCCGCCCTCGCAGACCTGGTGACGCTGAAGAATGGCGAAATCCTGGAGGGCAAGGCCCGCCAGTGGGGCGAGCGTGTGCTCTTCTGGGACCGCTATGGCGAGGAGCACAACTTCCACCGCGAGGAGGTCCGCAGCGTCCAGTACCAGCGCCGCCCCGAGGCACTGGCCAAGCCCAACCTGCCCGACCTCACGGTGCGCTACATCGAGCGCCTGCCGCGCGACCCCGGCTTCCACGGCGGCTTCGTGCAATACGACCTGCCGGGGAAGAAGGACCTCGGCGTCCTCAAGCCCGAGGCGGCGAACTACCAGCTCCACCGCAAGCCCGGCGAGAAGGTCACCTTCATCGTCCACATCCTCAACGCCGGCCCGGCGCCCGCCGGCGCGTTCGGCTACCGCATCTCGATTGACGACAAGCCGGTCGCCACGGCGACCCTCCCCGGCCTCAAGCCCGCGGAGGAGAAGCTGGTTGAAGTGCCGTGGACCTGGCAGACCGGCCAGCACGAGATCAAGGTGGAGCTGGACCCCGAGGGCAAGCTCAAGGAGATCACGAAGCTCAACAACACCTTCGCCGACCCCATCCGCGCCCTCACCTTCTTCTTCGCCGTCCACAAGACCACCTACGACACCTTCTCCCAGGTGCTCAATGTGGTGGACAGCTTCAACTTCGAGGACTGGGCGCAGTACCACGTCCACATGATGAACTACCTGTTCGCCGAGTCGAAATGGCCCTCGGCCCCGAACGGCATCGCCGAGCGCGTGCGCGTGGACAAGATCATCGTGGTGCCCGAGTGCGACGAGGCTCTCTACGTGAAGGACCAGCGCCGCAACGGCGACCCCAAGGAGGTCATCGAGTACAACGGCAACTGGAGCTTCGGCAAGAGCGAACTCGACAACACCCGCCGCTGGGCGCTCAGCGTGGACTGGGGCCTGCCCCACGAGCTCGGCCACCAGCTCGGTCTCGTGGACATCTATCAACTGAACGTTGACCCCTGGCAGAACCTCGTCCGCCGCGCGGACGGCACCTACGCCACGCTCAAGCACTTCTACCCCGCCCCCGCCACGATGATGCACTGGCACGGGCCGCACATCTTCAGCGAGTTCTGCGCCGGCTACCTCAACCAGACCCTCGGCCGCCCCCGCGGCTACTTCGGCGACTACTACTACGACGTCCCCGACCAATGCTACCTCAAGGTCTTCAGCATCTCGGGCAAGCCCGTGCCTAACGCCAGGATCGAGCTCTACCAGCGCAGCGCCTTCAAGCCCCCGCACCACTTCGTCCACGGCGAACCCGTGAGCCAGGGGCAGACCGATGCGAACGGCGTGTGGCTCATGCCCAACCGCCCGGCGCCCCACCACAAGACCCTCTCCGGCCCCGACTTCAAGGGCTACGAGCTGAAGGACAACCCGTGGGGCCACATCCACGTGGTCGGCTTCAACGCCATGATGCTCGCGCGCGTCGAGGCCGCGGGCCGCGAGGAGTTCTTCTGGCTGCGGCTGTGCGACTTCAACGTGGCCAAGTGGCGCGGCGCCGAGAAGGAGTACACCCATCCCCTGAGGACCCGATTCCCCGACGCCGGCGCGCCCGAGCCGGCGCGAAAGCTCCTGGCGAACTACAGCATGCCCCTCGAACGGAAGACGCTGGAGCTGTGGTGGGACCGCAGCCCTTCGCCCGACATCGCCCGCTACAACGTCTACCAGAAGGTCGGCGACGGCGACGAGGCGGTCGAGCCGTTCCGCCTGGTCGCCATCGTGGACCCCGCCCGCTTCCGTCCCGACCAGCGCATCGGCCACGGCGGCCTCAAGTACCACGAGAAGTTCGAGGAGCACGGCTTCTACACCCTCGACACCTGGTTCGCCGTCACAGCCGTGGCCGCCGATGGGCGCGAGAGCGGCCTGTCCGAAAGCGTGCACGTGCCCTGGGTCGGCGAGGGGCGCCGAGCCGCCGTCCTGCCGGACGGCCGCGTCATCTTCTCCGCCGACCGACACCCCAGCCTCTACTGGTCGCCGGGAAACGGCGGCGTCCGCGAGTTCGGCATCCGCACCACCGAGTTCCCCGTGGACCCGTATGGCCTGTGCGCCGACGGCGATGGCAACCTGGTGGTGACGGACGCCCACAACAACCAGGTGCTCGTCTTCGACCCGAAGGGCACCCTGGTGCGCCGCCTCTCCAGGCAGGCCCCGCGCCGCGAGAGCAAGAGCGCCAAGCCCGGCGAGTTCGACTGGCCGTGCGACGTGGCCGCCGACGCGGCCGGCAACCTCTACGTCGCCGAGCGCGACAACCACCGCATCCAGGTGCTCGACAAGGCGGGCAAGCCCCTCTACACCCTCGGCGGCGACAAGGGCAAGGGCGAGAAGAGCTTCGACAGGCCGACCGCTGTGTCGGTGTGCGGCGATCGCCTCCTCGTCACCGACGAGGGCAACCACCGCGTGGCCCTCTACTGGCTCAAGCCCGATGGCCCCGTGTTCGACCGCGACATCACCGAGCTTCGGGCGCCCGACCGCGCGCTCATCACCGCGAAGGAGAATGTCTACGTCTGCGACGTGGGCGACAATACCCTCAAGGTCTTCGACCGCGGCGGCAAGCTCGTCGCCAAACACGAGGCGCTGGAAGCCGCCTTCGAGCCCGGCCACGTGAAGCTCGACGGCCCCCGCGGCCTCTGCACCGCCGACGGCCGCTCGGCCTACCTCGTCACCCGGTTCCCCGTGCGCACGCTCAAGATCCGACTCGACTGATCGCCGGCCCCGCGCCGGACCCCAGGCGTCCTTGACAGCCCCGCGCGAAGCGGCTATGGTAACAAGCGAGCCGGTGTCTGCCGCGCCAGGAGCGCGCGATGAAGTACGTGGTATACGTAGACGACAACTTCCACCCGGGCGACGAAGAGGAGCGCTACGAGCTCGGCGAGTTCGCCAGCGCGGCCGAAGCCCTCGCCGCCGCCCGAGGCGTCGTAGACGACTTCCTCGGCCGAGGCTATCGGCCGGGCATGAGCTCCTCCGAGCTCTACGCCGGTTACACCGGCTTCGGCCAGAATCCCGTCATCCTCTCGGACGACCCCGACTGCCGCTTCTCGGCCTGGGACTACGCGGAGCAGCGCTGCCGCGAGCTGTGCGGCGCGGCACCGGCCGGCCAAGCCCACAAGCCGACCGAGCACCCCTCGGGCCACCCAGCGCTCCGAGCCGAGCTCGAGGCGGTCTACAACCGCATGGTCGCGGCCCTCAGGAACCGCGACAGCCAGGCCCTCCTGGCCACGATGCTGGTCGAGGGCGACTGGGCGCGGGCCGCCGAAGGCGGCGACCTCCAGGCCCAGTTTGCCGAAGCCACCGAGACCCTCCTCGCGATGACCCCAGAGCTCTCGAAGACCCGCTTCGTCGCCCTCAAGACCGCCGGAGACGACCTGGCCGGCTACTACTGCACCCTGCGCGACGCGAGCTTCGTGAACGTGCTGCTGCTCACCTTCGTGCGGGCCGACGGCCGCTGGCGCCTGACGCCCGAGACCCGCTCCTTCTCGTTCACGCCCGAGAACGGGCAGGACATTGCGGCCCGCGTGCGCACCCTGATCGAGACCGAACCGATCCTGCGCCTCGTGCCGCCGACTCCGCCGGGCCCGGCGCCCGAGGCCGCCGGGCCGGACGTCGAGGCCCAAGCCTTCCTCAATGTCGTGGCCTACGGCTATGACCTCGAACTGCGAATCAACGGAACGCCCCTGAGCTTCCGGGGCGGCCGGTCGCACTCCGCGCTGTTGCTGGGCGCCGCCCCCGGCGCCGAACCCGTCGAGCCCGCCGTCCTGCGCACGGGCATCAACAAGCTCTTCGTCGCCTGCCGCCGCACGACGGATGCGCCCGCGGCCCGCCTGACCGTGGAACTGCTCGCCCCCCCCGCCAGGCCCTGCTTCCGCCTGGTCACCACGAGGGCCGCGGGCCGAGTCCACGCCACCTTCGTCCTGCCCGACACCGAGAGCGGCGAGCCCTGCCCCATCGAGATCGAGGATTCGGACTGAGCCTCTGCATCGCGCCACCCAGGACACCCGCCAATGGCCGAGGAACCGTCGAGCACTGCCCCGCCCCTCACGCACTTCGCCCCCGCGGAACGAGCCTCTGCCGAAGCGCTGCGCCAGGCCGTAGACGCCGTCAGCGCCCACCCCGTCATGGACGCCGCCCTGCGGACCTTCAGCGGCATCCTGATGGTGCTCAACGCCCAGCGCCAGATCGTCGCCGTCAACCCCGAACTCCTGCGCTTCCTCGGCTGCCCGGACCCCGAGGCCACCCTGGGCATGCGGCCCGGCGAGGCGCTCCAGTGCATCCACGCGCGCGACAACCCCCTCGGCGGCTGCGGCACGGGGCCGGCCTGCCGCTCGTGCGGCGCCGCCGTCGCCATCGTGGCCAGCCTCGAAAGCGACACCGCCGCCGAAGCCGAGTGCCTGCTCACCGCGCGCACCGCCATCGGACGCGAGGAGCCCTTCGAGTTCCGCGTGCGCGCCGCCCCCATCGAGCTCAACGGCCAGAGGCTGCTGGTCATCTCGCTCCAGGACATACGCGACCAGAAGCGCCGCGAGGCCCTCGAGGCCGTGTTCCTCCACGACCTGATGAACACGGCGTCGGCCCTCGACGGCACGCTGCGCCTGCTCGCGCGCTGCGCCCCCGCCGAGCGCGACGAGCTGCTGCGCGACGCCATCGGCATCGCCCGCCGCCTGACCGCCGAGATCGCCGAGCAACAGGACCTCGTCGAGCTCGAGGCGGGCAGTTTCCGCCCGAGCCTGAGCCACTTGAGCTTGCGGGACGTGCGGGACATGGCCGAGGCCCTTGCGGCTACCCTGGGCTGCGCGCACGGCAAGTCGCTGAGCTTCAACGCCGAGGACGACGGCCCCACCCTCTTCACCGACCCCACGCTCCTCACCCGCGCGCTCGGCAACCTCCTCAAGAACGCCTTCGAGGCTACCCCCCCCGGCGGCCAGGTGCTTCTGGCCTGCCGCGGAGAGAACGCACGCGCCGTCCTGGAGGTCTGGAACGCCGCCGCCATTCCGCCCGCGGTCGCCCTGCGCGTCTTCCAGCGCTACTTCACCACCAAGGGCCGCAAGGGGCGCGGCCTGGGCGCCTATGGCGCCCGGCTCATCGTCGAGCGCTACCTGGGCGGACGCCTCACCTTCACCAGCTCAGAGGCCGAGGGCACCACCTTCCGAATCGAGCTCCCCGTCACCCCGCCCGCGATGGACCGCACGACATGACGGCCGACCAGAAGCTCCACGCCCTCCGAGCCGCCCTCCGGCAGTCGCGGGCGCTGGCTGTGGCATTCTCAGGGGGAGTGGACAGCTCGCTGCTGCTGAAGGTGGCCGCCGACGAGCTCGGCGACCGCGCCGTGGCGATCACGGCGCGGGGCGCGATCTACCCCCAGCAGGAGCTGGACTCCGCGGCCGAGCTCGCGCGGGCGCTCGGCGTGCGCCACGTCTTCGTGGATGTCGAGCCCCTGCGCCTCCCGGAGTTCGTGGCGAACCCGCCCGACCGATGCTATCACTGCAAGCGAGCCGTATTCACCCTCATCCTCCAGAAGGCGCGCGAGTTGGGCATCGAGGCTGTGGCCGACGGCTCGAATGCCGACGACGCCGCAGACTGGCGGCCCGGCAGCCGGGCGACGGCGCAACTGGGGGTGCTCTCGCCCCTGCGCGACGCGGGCCTCACCAAGGCCGAGATTCGCGACCTCTCGCACCGCCTCGGCCTGCCGACCGCCGACCTGCCGTCGCGGGCCTGCCTCGCCTCGCGCATCCCCTACGGCACGCCGATCCGCCGCCAAGACCTCGAGCGCGTCGAGCGGGCCGAGGCGGCGCTCGAGGCCCTGGGCTTCACGGGCCTGCGCGTGCGCCACCACGGCGCCGTGGCCCGCCTCGAGCTGCGCGTGGCCGACCTCCCCCGGGCCGTCGCCCCTGACACCCGAGAGGCAATCCTCGCCGCGCTCAAGGCCCTGGGCTACCGCTACGTCGCCCTCGACCTCGAGGGGTACCGCACGGGAAGCCTGAACGAGGTTCTCGATCTCTAGGAGCCTGTCCAAGAATCCCCGTGGGCTGCGTTGCCGGCGCCAGCGGGCTGGATGCGAGGCGCGGCGACGCAGGCGATGCCCTGGAATGCATCGCT
>DAOOIT010000029.1 GCA_035384565.1 Planctomycetota bacterium
GCCGTCACTCCGCACTGCGGGGGCGAGGGGGGGTGCACTTGACCGAACGGATACGTTTCAGGCGCGCTGTCGGCGCATTCCCCACACACGTGGGGGTGAACCGCAGGCGATCAGCGGCTACGTGGGGCTCCAGATGCATTCCCCACACACGTGGGGGTGAACCGAGGGGAAGAACGGATTCAATTTCGAGCGCCTCGCATTCCCCACACACGTGGGGGTGAACCGCGGCTGGAAACGAGGTTCAAACGCGGCGTGCTGCATTCCCCACACACGTGGGGGTGAACCGTGACAGGCCCACCAGGCGGGCCCGGCACGTCGGCATTCCCCACACACGTGGGGGTGAACCGAGCCTCGATGCAATCGAGCTTGAGTGCCTTCCGCATTCCCCACACACGTGGGGGTGAACCGACTCCCCCACGGAGGCCGAGATCGTCGCGGCCGCATTCCCCACACACGTGGGGGTGAACCGAGGCACGGCGCGTGTTCGATTGATTCGCGCCTGCATTCCCCACACACGTGGGGGTGAACCGTACATCGAGGCGCCCGAGGCGGGGCAGCCGCCGCATTCCCCACACACGTGGGGGTGAACCGGAGTCCGACAATGCGCCAGCCATTCATGTGCAGCATTCCCCACACACGTGGGGGTGAACCGCAGGGTGAGGTCGAGGTGCCCGCTGAGAAGAGGCATTCCCCACACACGTGGGGGTGAACCGGGGGAAAGCGATGGTGCGCATCTTTCGCATTCGCATTCCCCACACACGTGGGGGTGAACCGCACGGAGGCTCCCCAACAGGCTGCCCGTCGTCGCATTCCCCACACACGTGGGGGTGAACCGGAGGGCAGCTTTCACGTGAAGTGAGTCGCTCGGCATTCCCCACACACGTGGGGGTGAACCGTTCTCCGAGAACGTCAGCTCGAAGGCCTCGGCGCATTCCCCACACACGTGGGGGTGAACCGGCAAGGGCGGTTACAACGTCGAAGTCGGGTTGGCATTCCCCACACACGTGGGGGTGAACCGGCGAAGCCCTGCTCCATGTGCCGCCGCACGGGGCATTCCCCACACACGTGGGGGTGAACCGAAGCGGGTGGAGTTGAGCTTGCCCACGGCGGCGCATTCCCCACACACGTGGGGGTGAACCGCTACATCCACGGGCTCATCGGCCGCGACACGCGCATTCCCCACACACGTGGGGGTGAACCGGGCACCGCGTACGCCTCCCTCGTGGCGCTCATGCATTCCCCACACACGTGGGGGTGAACCGGTGGCCAACGGCGCGCGGATCGCCCTGCTCGGGCATTCCCCACACACGTGGGGGTGAACCGCCGTTGGCCTCGATGGCCAGGGCGAGGGGCTTGCATTCCCCACACACGTGGGGGTGAACCGAGCTGGCGAGGCTCCCACTACAGGGCCAGATTGCATTCCCCACACACGTGGGGGTGAACCGGCGGCGCCCCCGGTCGGCACGCGGGTCTCGTGGCATTCCCCACACACGTGGGGGTGAACCGATCACAGCCGACGCCGCTCTCACCGAGTTCGAGCATTCCCCACACACGTGGGGGTGAACCGTTCATTCGTCGTCTCCGTCAAAGAGGTCGTTGGCATTCCCCACACACGTGGGGGTGAACCGGCGACCCCGCCGAAGCGTAAAGATGCGGAGCTGCATTCCCCACACACGTGGGGGTGAACCGTTCGGCCAGGGCTACGCCTCGATGTCCGCGCCGCATTCCCCACACACGTGGGGGTGAACCGCACAAGGAGGAGGGGGGCTGCAAGTGCGCCGAGCATTCCCCACACACGTGGGGGTGAACCGCACACCGTCGGCCTCGGCATCGTCCCGACCCCGCATTCCCCACACACGTGGGGGTGAACCGAGGCGTGGCGTGAACACGACCTCCGGCACCGCGCATTCCCCACACACGTGGGGGTGAACCGGCGGAGTGGAGCAAGGCGGCGGAGGCCGTGGCGCATTCCCCACACACGTGGGGGTGAACCGGGACCGCAAGATGGAGCACGAGCGGCTCACACGCATTCCCCACACACGTGGGGGTGAACCGTAGTGACCAGCCTGCGCCGTACTCACGAACAGGCATTCCCCACACACGTGGGGGTGAACCGCCACGCGGTTGGTGAAACTGGGCGCAACCGGGGCATTCCCCACACACGTGGGGGTGAACCGGCCGCCACGCCCCACGAGGGGCGCCTCCTGGCGCATTCCCCACACACGTGGGGGTGAACCGACCGATGCCCTGGAAGGAGCCTGCTCGGACTGGCATTCCCCACACACGTGGGGGTGAACCGTGGGCCACCCCTCCGATGTTGACGCAGTGCGGGCATTCCCCACACACGTGGGGGTGAACCGGCCGGCGGCACGGGGAACATTTACCTGTGGAAGCATTCCCCACACACGTGGGGGTGAACCGCAGGCGGAGGCGCTGCGAGCGGTGCGGCAGACGCATTCCCCACACACGTGGGGGTGAACCGCTGCAGTCGGCGGCGGTGGCGATGGCGTCGTAGCATTCCCCACACACGTGGGGGTGAACCCGTTGCATCGCCTGCCGCCGTGCTGGCGACGCCGCATTCCCCACACACGTGGGGGTGAACCGTTGAGCGCGACCACGCGCCCAGGCGGCAACTCGCATTCCCCACACACGTGGGGGTGAACCGCTCTCGGCGAAGATCTACACCGTGGACCCGAAGCATTCCCCACACACGTGGGGGTGAACCGGCCACGGCGTTCTTGAACGGGTTCACCAGCCCGCATTCCCCACACACGTGGGGGTGAACCGTACTTCCTGTGCGCGAAGGGCCACGACTGGGAGCATTCCCCACACACGTGGGGGTGAACCGGTATACGTATCCCCGAACAGGTAGATGTTGGCGCATTCCCCACACACGTGGGGGTGAACCGAGCGACGTGGCGGCATGGCGCGCCCGCAATGGGCATTCCCCACACACGTGGGGGTGAACCGCCTTGGGCGTCCTCGTTCCCGTACACGTCCGCCGCATTCCCCGCACACGTGGGGGTGAACCGGAGTATCATCAATGGACATCGTGCCGCTGATCGCATTCCCCACACACGTGGGGGTGAACCGGGCGTCGCAGGCATGGCGCCGACGTCGCAGGGGCATTCCCCACACACGTGGGGGTGAACCGGGCGGAAGCGATGCCGTCGCTCGCCATCTCCTGCATTCCCCACACACGTGGGGGTGAACCGTTCTGGGACGCCCTGGCCAAGGCGGACAAGGTGCATTCCCCACACACGTGGGGGTGAACCGCCCGACCCCGGCGGCGAACACATCATCTGCGCGCATTCCCCACACACGTGGGGGTGAACCGCTCAGGTCGGCGTCCAGGCCCGCCACGGCGGCGCATTCCCCACACACGTGGGGGTGAACCGCGTCGGAGAATGGCCTCTGCCAGCCGCAGCCGCATTCCCCACACACGTGGGGGTGAACCGGTCACGGCTGCGGACGCCGGCAGCGACCAGATGCATTCCCCACACACGTGGGGGTGAACCGCCGCAGCGGGTGCCCGTCTGCAACGCCTCGGTGCATTCCCCACACACGTGGGGGTGAACCGGCGCGCACGCGCGGCGTGGAAACGCCCGACGCGCATTCCCCACACACGTGGGGGTGAACCGGCGGGGCGATCTGGCCAGACACCGTGATGCTTGCATTCCCCACACACGTGGGGGTGAACCGTTCAGCCCAGAGCAGGCCCGCAGATGGCTTGAGCATTCCCCACACACGTGGGGGTGAACCGCACTTGGAAACGCGCAACTGGACCTATGCGCCGCATTCCCCACACACGTGGGGGTGAACCGCGGCCACGCGGAGGCAGCCTAACTCTGCGGGAGCATTCCCCACACACGTGGGGGTGAACCGCTGGCCGCGAATCCGCGCGCCCCGCTCGACGCGCATTCCCCACACACGTGGGGGTGAACCGGACGCCCGCGACCGCCTGATCGACCAGGCCGCGCATTCCCCACACACGTGGGGGTGAACCGCGAAGGTGATCGCGAATCTGCGCCTGCAACGCGCATTCCCCACACACGTGGGGGTGAACCGGCTCCGCCGCTGAAATTCACCCACGGCGTGGTGCATTCCCCACACACGTGGGGGTGAACCGCTCCTGAAGGTGCTGGAGAAATACCAGCACGGGCATTCCCCACACACGTGGGGGTGAACCGCGGTCGAGGTCGCTCCCCGTGGAGTTCTTGACGCATTCCCCACACACGTGGGGGTGAACCGCTCGGGGAGCTGGAGAAGTGGCTCGCCGACAAGCATTCCCCACACACGTGGGGGTGAACCGTATGCGCGCCTGTATGAGGCCGGCGTGGCCGCGCATTCCCCACACACGTGGGGGTGAACCGATTGGAGTCACGATGTCGGTTAGTAGCATACCGCATTCCCCACACACGTGGGGGTGAACCGCCGGCCCCGCCGTGGCGGCTCACGGGCGACGCGCATTCCCCACACACGTGGGGGTGAACCGCGAAGGTGAGGCGCACGTCAGCCGGCGCCCAAGCATTCCCCACACACGTGGGGGTGAACCGGGCCTGCCTCGGGATGAGGAAGCGGCGAAGCGGCATTCCCCACACACGTGGGGGTGAACCGGTGGTCCGCAGCAACCTCATCTACGTCAACCGGCATTCCCCACACACGTGGGGGTGAACCGGCCGTGGCCGACGCCGTGAAGGAGGCGGCGAAGCATTCCCCACACACGTGGGGGTGAACCGCCGTCATGGGCGTCTCTGCCATCATGCCCGAGGCATTCCCCACACACGTGGGGGTGAACCGCCTGCCGAGCGGCTCGCCGTGCGGTCGAAGTGGCATTCCCCACACACGTGGGGGTGAACCGAGCAAGCTCATGGGCCGAGCCGTCCCAGGGCCGCATTCCCCACACACGTGGGGGTGAACCGATGGTGTTCGTCGGCATGGCCCTTGTCGTCGTGCATTCCCCACACACGTGGGGGTGAACCGCCTGTTCGGCCTCCGCGCCGACCGCACCGACCGCATTCCCCACACACGTGGGGGTGAACCGCTCGAGGGGGGACTGCCGCTTGTTGAGACCGAGCATTCCCCACACACGTGGGGGTGAACCGTGGTCTCGCGAATACGAGGAGCTGAAGGCGGCGCATTCCCCACACACGTGGGGGTGAACCGTCGCTGGGGCTCAGAAGGTGCCCCGATCATGAGGGGATTGAAACCCCAGGGCACGGCGCACACGGTTGTGGTGCCTCGCAGGCGTTGGCTCAGAAGGTGCCCCGATCATGAGGGGATTGAAACTGGTCTTCGCAGTTTGTCTGGATGAGTTCGATCGAATGGTTGGCTCAGAAGGTGCCCCGATCATGAGGGGATTGAAACCATTGGCACAAGTTTGCATTGGCGTCTCCTTTACAATGGCTCAGAAGGTGCCCCGATCATGAGGGGATTGAAACCAAGCATTGCGCTCATCGGTTCGCTCCCACAGTCCAGATGGGGCTCAGAAGGTGCCCCGATCATGAGGGGATTGAAACTGCTCTGTCACTGGCATGGCTCGTCTCCTGCTCACCTGTGGCTCAGAAGGTGCCCCGATCATGAGGGGATTGAAACCAGGCGTGGGTAGGCGGATCGTCGTCCCAGCTCCTCATAGTGGCTCAGAAGGTGCCCCGATCATGAGGGGATTGAAACCTCGTAGCGTCGTTCCGGCAGTCGCTGGAGTCTCGAGGGCTCAGAAGGTGCCCCGATCATGAGGGGATTGAAACTGCTCTGTCACTGGCATGGCTCGTCTCCTGCTCACCTGTGGCTCAGAAGGTGCCCCGATCATGAGGGGATTGAAACGCCGCGCCCGGCGCTCTTGCTCCGCCAGCCAAGCGGCCGGCTCAGAAGGTGCCCCGATCATGGGGGATTAGCCAGCGGTGAACAGTAGTGCGTCCCTCGCCGAGGAATTGAAAGCGCTGCTCTCCGAGGTGCGCGTCCTGCCCAGGCGACTGTCGCTGGACACTCCCGGGGTGCGGGCCACGGTGCCCATGCTGCGCGGCGTGTGGGGCGCCGCTCTGCGTGCCTTGGACCCTGTGGCCTACCGCGTTGTCTTCGAGGGAATCGGCCCCGTGCACGACCGGACGCCAGCCTACGTGCTTCGCCCTGCGCCGCCCGACCCTGCCGACGCGCCAGCGGTCGAATGGATTGGCCTTGGTGGCGCCCGCGAACACGACCTCAGCCTGCTTCGTGCCTGGGACGTGGCCTCGGGCATGGGACTGGGGCCGGCACGCAGGCGCTTCCGCATCCGATCCATCCGGCTCGCCGGCCCAACGGGCGCCTTGCTGCCGGAGAATGCCGAGGCCAGTGGCTGGCCGGTCTCGGAGGCGGCATGGCTGCCAGGGGCCGACCCGGGCGCGGTCCCTTGCCGCCTCTGTTGCCCGGCGCCCCTGCGGCTGATTCGCCGGGGCGTCTTGGTGGCCGCCCCGACGCTCGCGGACATCACCGCTGCGGCGGCGCGCCGCCTCGGGGCGCTGCTGGCTTCTTTCGCGCGCCCGAGGCTGGCCGACCTGCAACCCCGGCTCCTCGAAGTCGCCAGGGACATTCCCGCCGAGCACTGGCATGGCGGGCCGTTGGACCTCATTCGCTATTCGGGCAGGCAGAAGGCCGAGTTGGAGTTCCGGGGCGTGGCGGGGCACCTTGACCTGCCCGCCGGTGCGGGCGCTCTATGGCCCTTGCTCGCCGCGATGCAGTGGCTGCACGTCGGCAAGGGAACCGTGGTTGGAATGGGGCAGCTCACTGCTGCCCCCCTGGGGCCATAGGGGCGCGGGGCAGGTAACGGGAATGCAGGGAACATCTATGGGCAAGCCTGGTAAGCCGGAAGCGGACAGAGAGCGGGGCTCTCCATCCTTCTGTGGGCATCGTCGGGTCGCGACGCGCCCGGACAAAGCATCGCTGCAGAGGTAGATGTGTCTCTCGCCCAACACGGTCCAGGCCATCAGAATGTCGCTCGCCCTGACGGTGATGGTCGCGGGCACCCCGTGCTCGTCGGGGGTGGCCACGGCTTGCGACTGTCACGCCCTCGTGGACACCGCGGCCGAGAACAGGCTGAACGGCCGGCCGTCGAGAATCATAGCACCGGCAGCCGCAACCTGCGACACACGCCGCTGCCCACTGCGCCAGCACGGCAGCCGACAGCCGCTGCCGCCATGCCCCCTCAATTCCTCGACGCATCCAGCATTGCCACGGCCTGCTCGTATGCCCTCGATTTCATCTGGTGCCCTCTGCCGAACCACAGCGAGTTGAGCCGGCGGGCACGGTCGGTCTTGGGCTTGAACTTGCCCCACAGGTGGTCCACATACTCCGTCACGCCGTTGTAGGCGGCCCACAGCGTGTTGCGGACGTTCTTTACGTCGTTGCCCTTGCCCTCGACGGCAAGGCGGGCCGATTGCTCCCTATCGAACAGCGCCCGCTCCCGCAGGCTCTCGGCCATGCGCGATTCGCCGGGGGTCGGGGGCGGCGCGGGGAACACGGCCGCCAGATAGGACGCCAGCAACTCATCGGTCAAGGTCATTCGCGCCATACGCTGGAAATCCTGCTCCATCGTCTTGAACTGAGCGTTGATGATCCCAAGCGTCTCCTTCGCCTTGTCGAGGCGGCGGGGCATGTCGGGCTTGTGGGCGATGCTGGCCGTCGGCCCGGCCTTCAGCGCCCGCGTCAAGGTGTTCTGGCACACGACCCTGACCGGGGTGAACTTGATCCGGATGGCCGTGTGCCCGTCGTGGCCGTTGGAGAGCAGGAGGTACTTCTCGGCGAGGTCGTCGCCCACCACGCGGATGCAGGACGGCAGCTTGGCGAGAACCCAGACGCGGGAGCCGTTGCGCAGGGCTCCCGCCGTGTGGTAGATGGCGGCGCCCATGCCCACGATGCTGTCGAAGAAGCGGAAGGCGTCCGTGTTCTGGAGGAGCTTGTAGTCTCGGCCGACCACGCCGAACACGGGGCAGCCCTGCTCGCCCCAGGCGTACTCGGGCACAGTCGCGAAGTAGTCGGGCACCTTCGCGCTACCGGTCTTGTCCAAGGCACAGAGGGGCACCTTGAGCACTTTCCAGTCGAGTTGGGCGGCCTTGATCGCCTCAGCGGACGTGGCGGGGCCGTTCAGGGCCGTCCCGAGGCCGTGCCAAGGCACGTCGCCCCAGTAGAACATGCTCGCCTTGCCGTTCTTGACGTTCAGTTCGTGCGCCACGACCCGCCTCCTTTCGCGAAGAGCCGACCGGGGACAAGACCTCAGTGGTGCGCCGTTGGAAGGCAGTTAGCCCCACACGCGTGAGATACCTCGTGCGCCCGAGGATTAGTAAACACCTACGCCAACTTCGGGCGGGAGTCAAGGGGTAGGAACGAAATCGGTCGAAAAACCTTGGTAGATGGCGACTTACAGTAGCCATGAGGCGGGAAAGGCCGGTCGGCTGACGATGGTGGGTTGTATGCAAGTATATCAGCCCACGTCCGTGATAGTGTGTCCTCGCGCGCGCATGCGCGCACGCGCGTGGCAGCGCTGGTCGGTCGCCACGCCTCCCATGCTCTGATGCCCGAGCGACAACGTGCCCCATGGACGACCGCCAGCCTGCACCGTCGTCCGTGCCGCCGATCGCATTCCGACCTTGACAGCACCCCTGGCAGTTGGTAGTTTCCTCAACGGTCAGCAGGGGAGGGACGGCGGGAAACGTGGGCCTGCGCTCCCAAGACGAACTTGCACAGTGCGCCACGCCTGCCAATGCGCCGGGTGGGGCGGACAGAGGACACCAACTGACAGGGGCCGAGCATACGCCTGATACCCGTGCGGTATTCAATAGCGACGACTGCCATAGAGCCTTTGAACTTAGGGACGCAATTGAGCTTCTCGCGCGCCTGCGCGAATGGCTTGATTTCGCCATGTGGTTCCTCATCGAACATCCTCACGACCAACAGGTTCGGTATGACTGGTTCGTGGTGGAGTACCCCGAGGGCACGCCCGAACGGGAGCGGGGATTACAGGCTTCGAACTCGGCGTGCGTGCTCGACTTTGTGGGACGCTGCCAAGCGTGCACCCCTGTCGGCTGGGCAGTAAGAGTGCTGGAGGATGAGAAGGAACGGGGAGTTGCCATCGGCGCATTCGCATCTTGGCTGAGAGGCGAGCTAGACGACCTGGTTAGGGCCATCCTCAAGAAGTCGGGCGAGTTGCCACCGTGGTTCCCCCGGAAAGACATCTTCCCCGCGGGCAAGACGCTAGCTGATGCGCACGCCGACTACCTGGCTGTGAGGCAGCAGGTTCTTGGCGCCTATGCTCGACTGGCGGCTAAGAGTCCTATTGCGCCGCCATGCTACGCCTTCCCTGATGCCGTTCCCTTCATGCAGGACCATCCTGGCGCGCCAGCCCCCAAGCCGCCCGGTGCGGCCGGAGGAACGAAGGACTTGCAGAGGCTCTGGTCTAAGGACTACTGCCCCAACTGCGGGCAGAAGGGGATCGAGTACATAACGCAGGTGGAGTTCGAGACGAGAGCGCGCGCTGGGGGAAGCAGGACCACGAGAAAGACGGCAGCGAAGAAGATCAAAGATGGCCGGTACTGTGCCAATCCCGATGGGAAGCTGCCTTGGTGTATAGGGTGCGCGGAGAGAACCCCCGAAGGAGCCGGCCAGGAAGTGCCCGGTGTTGACTTAGTGGCACGGCCCAAGTACACGTTGAGCAAGGAGGAAGCCCGAGACATCTTGGCCTGGGCCGCGAAGGAACTGGTAAGGATGGGTTACCCAGAGATTAACCTCGACACCATGGCCTGTGAGCGCGAATGCGGAAGCAAGTGGGCCGCCATTCAGATCGTGCAGAACGTGGGGTATGAGGCGGCCACGCTCGCAGCGGCGGAAGGGCGTTGCCTCAGCAGGGAGCAGGTGGAGGCCATGACCCACAGTGCTGAGGCGGCGTACCGGCGGGACAATCCTTCAGATACCTACGACCGGGGGGAACAAGACGTGGAGAGCCTCGTGGACCCCGCCAGCATCGGGCAAGAACCGGGGGACCTGCCGCCCGGCACAAGGCTTGGCAAAGGCTATATTGGGCGTGGGGAGAGGCGGCGGACGCCGAAGGCGAAGTACCTCCACAGTGTGGACGAAGAAGACGACGACTAGGTCTCCACAGACTGACCACCATCGCAACACGATCCAGGCCGCCACGCTGAGTCCCTGACGTGAGCCAAGCCATGACCGGCCTGCGCGCTCACCACCCCCCTTGTTGAAACCCATCGTCACGCACGCTCGACTCCCGCAGGCTGTGCGCCCGTGCGTGCGTAGAAATGTGTCAGCATGCGTCGCGATGCGTCGCCTGCGCCCAAGTAGGGGGCAGTTGATGGCCCATTGGGCAAAGGAGAGACGCGATGGGACGACGGATGGCAGTAGTGGATGGCGCGCTGCGGCTCTCAAGGTCGCCGTGCGCCATTGCCGGATGCGCGAAGGGCAGGCGAATCCCGGAGATTCGGCCATCGCCACGCATTCGACGGTTCGACTATGAGCAGGTCGTGTCGGCACTGAAGCGACGGAGACAGGAGGATAGCGATGGACGGCACTGAACGCAGTCGTCTGGTTGCGCATGGCGGCTTGGACAGCGTGAAGCTACTCGATGTGAAGGCTATGGCCGAACTTCTCGGGGTTTCGGAGCGGTTGGTCTGGCGGCTGTCGGCCCTGTCCGAGGCGGGGCGGACGGGCGCCTGCAACGGATTCCCCAGGCCCGTGCGGATCGCGACGAAGACGATCCGCTGGCGCCTGAAGGATGTGGAAGCCTATCTGGGTCGCTTGGTAGGGGAGGGTAACCGATGAACCAGAGGAGCTGCGATCCTGTCAAGGCCGTCCTGGACAACTCGACGGCGAGGGGGTGCGGGCCGAAGCAGGTCGGCGAACACCAGTGGGAGGCCCGCTGCCCCGCCCACGAGGATACGAGGGCAAGCCTGAGCATCAGCGTGGGCGACGATGGCCGTGTCCTGCTTCACTGCCACGCCGGGTGCAAGCCCGGGCAGGTAGTCGAAGCGTTGGGGATGGAGATGGCCGACCTGTTCCCGAGGAAGGCCGACAACGGGGGCGTGGGCAAGCCCAAGAAGGTAAGGGGCGTCTTCGAGACGTGGGATCTCTTGATCCAGTGGTTCGGGAAGGTGAACAAGGCCAAGCTCGTCGGGACGTGGGCTTATCACGATTGCGACGGCAAGACCGTGTTCGCCGAGGTTAGGTTCCAGCCTGACGATGGCGGGGAGAAGATCAGTCGCCCCGTATCTCGCGTCGCCGGCGGGTTCAAGCTGTGCAACCCGCCGGGGGTGAAAAAGCTGCCCCTCTACCGCCTGCCGAAGCTGGCCGCGGCCAAGACGGTGCTCGTCTTCGAGGGTGCGCGCAAGGCCGATGAGGCAATGAAGCTCGGCTTCGTGGCCACTGCGAGCTACCAAGGAGCTGCCTCTGCCAAGAAGACCGACTGGACGCCCCTCGCGGGGAAGGAGGTGATCATCTCCCCCGACAACGACGACCCCGGGCGGGGCTACGCTGAGGACGTGGCCCGCATCGTGACGAAGCTTCGGCCTCCCGCGACCGTGAAGGTCGTCACGCTGCCCGACCTGCCCGAGGGCGGGGACATCGTTGACTGGCTTGGTCCAGAGGGACCGATGGCTGGCAAGGAGCCTGACGAGATTCGGGCGGCGATCCAGGAGATGATCGAGAAGGCGCCAACGTGGGAACCGAAGCCCGAAGCGGGCAAAGGGCGGCGGGGCGAGAAGGGCGAGGGGCTGGGCAACAAAGGTGAGCGCAAGGCGCGGTTTGACGTGCGCGACATCTTCCTCGACCAGCTTACCTGCGACGTGCTTGCCGAGCTGACGACCAGGAACGACCCCCCTGTTCTGTTCGTGCGCGGCGGAGAGCTTGTGCGCGTCATCCGAGATGAGGACGGGCGGCCCCGCATTGATCCCATGGACAGAGCGAAGCTGCGATACCGGCTCTCCGAGGTCGCGCACTTTGTGCGAGCGGGCAAGGAGATCACCACATACGAGCCGCCGCCACAGGTCTTGGTGGACTCCATCCAGGGACGCGGTGAGTGGCCCTTGCCTCCGCTGAGAGCGATCTCGACCGTCCCCGTTCTGCGCCCTGATGGGACTCTGCATTGCCAACCTGGATACGATCCCGAAACGCGGGTGTGCTACCTGCCTGACGGCACCACGCCAGCCATCGTTGTCCCAGAGCATCCGACGGTCGAGGAGGTGGAAGCCGCGACCGGTCTGCTTCTCGATCTCGTGGGCGACTTCCCGTTCAATGGCGCCGCTGACCGGGCGAACGGCCTCGCGGTGCTGCTGTCAGTGCTCATGCGGCCCGCGATCCGGGGATGCATCCCGCTCGCTGTGTTCAACGCCCCTGAGAGGGGCACGGGAAAGACCTTGCTGGCGACCATCCTGGGCACCGTGGCGGTCGGGAGCGTGGCCGTTCAACCCGCCCCAAGCCGTGGGGACGACGCCGAGTGGCGCAAGCGTATCTCGGCCGTGTTGCTCGAGGGTCCGCCGATGGTCATCCTGGACAATCTCCCCGAGACCGATCCGCTCAACTCGCCCAGCTTGGCGGCGGTACTGACCTCGTTGGAGTGGGCAGACCGGCGTCTCGGCAAGAGCGAGACCATCCGCGTCCCAGCACAAGTCGTCTGGTGTGCCACGGGCAACAACGTTCGGCTCGCCAACGACATGCCTCGCCGGGCCTTTGCCGTGAGGCTCGATGCCAACACGGAACGGCCGTGGCAACGCACGGGCTTCCGCCATCCCGATCTGTTGGGGTACGCCCGAGAGCATCGCCACGAGCTTCTTGAAGCCGGCTTCACCATCGTCCGTGCCTGGTTCGCGGCAGGCTGTCCGAAGGCGCAGAACGTCCCTGTGCTGGGTTCCTTTGAGGCGTGGTCGGGGATGGTGGGGGGTGTCCTTGAGCATGCTGGCGTCCCTGGTTTCTTGGCGAACCTCGACGCCGTGGTTTCGACACAAGACGACGAACTGGCCGCCTGGCAACGGTTCTTCGAGGCGTGGTGGGATCGGTTCGGGGACAAAGCTCAGACCGTGGAACTGGTCTACCTGCCCCTTGTGTTACAGGGGGGAATCCCCACCGAGGAGCTTCCCGACCAACTGAGCGCAGCTCACAGCAAGGGCACCGATGCCGGCAAGCGGTCCCTTGGGCAGGCCCTTGGCCGCCTCAAGGACCGAATCATCGGGGGGCGGAAACTGGTCCGCTGTGGAGAGGACCGGCATTCCAAAGTGACCAGATGGCGCCTCAATCGCGTCGGGTGACCTGCGGGTATCGCGGGTATCTGCGGGTATTGCGGGGCCCCACGCACGCGTAAGAGAGAGAACACGCGCACGTAGACGCACACACGTACGCAAAGTAGTGCCCGGAGATACCCGCAGGAACCCGCGATACCCGCAAGGGTGGGTAGCTCCTGGCCCACGAAAGGAGCATCAGATGGCGACAGCGAACGACAAGAAGCGACGGTGCAGGACGTGTCTGAGCTTGGGCACGAGCGAGAGGCGGCAAAACGAAATCGAGTTCGAGTGCCGGCGCAATCCGCCCGTTGTACCGCACCCCCGGGATGTCGAGGGCCATAGGTGGCCCTACGTCTTCCCTGACCAGGAGTGGTGCGATAGTTGGCAGGAGGCGCCGGTCGTCAACCCATTTGGTGAGCCGTCGGTCGTCAAGTTCCTTGCAGACGACGACAACGACGAGGATGATCGCCCCGATTGGTCAGAAGAATCCGGCGCGGGGTCTTGACAAGCCGTCCCAAGTGTGGTATAACTCCATACCGAAGGGGGAACGCTGGTGACGACCGACGCGACGGCTACACTGAGCGACGTGATCCGAGATGCCCTACGAGAGGCCATCCGGTCGCAGTCTATTCGCTCCGTCGCTGACGCCACCGGCGTTCCCCACCCGTCGTTGATTCGATTTCTGCGGCGCGAGCAATCGCTCCGCCTGGACAAGGCCGACAAACTGGCCGCCTACCTCGGCATCGAGGCCACGAGGCGGCCCAAAGGACGAAAGGAATAGAGAGCATGGCGAGCATCTACAAGCGTGGCGGGCGGAAAGGCAAGGGCGGCTACTACATCGCGTACTACGAGCGTCCCTGCCAGCGGAAGACCATCTATGCAGGCAATGATCGCGAAGCCGCGGAGGCCCTGGCCAGAAAGCTCGAAGCCGACGCGATGCTGCGGCGGAAGGGGGTCATCGATCCTCGAACCGACGCTTACGTTGCTGCTGAGGCGAGGCCACCGGCTGACCATCTGGCTGAGTTCGCCGCAGCGTTGCAGGGGAGGGGCGACACTGAGAAGCACGCCGAGCACACAAGGAGGCGCGTGGAGCGCGTGTTGGACATGGCGGGCATCAAGCGCATCTCCGGACTGGTGCCCTCGCGGGTTCAGGACGCACTGGCCGAACTCCACAAGAGCGGGCCTCGCAGCAACGAGGCAGAAGCGGACGGAACGAAGCGACGGCCCAAAGCCTGCTCGCTGACGACGTGCAACCACTACCTACGGGCCGTCAAGGGCTTCTCGCGCTGGTTGTGGCGCGACGGCAGGACGCGCGAGGACGCCCTCACCCATCTGAGCGCCTTCAGAGTGACAGACGCACAACGGAAGCGCCGAGCGTTGAGCGACGCGGAGTTGTCGGCATTGCTCCACGTCACCTACGAGAGCGGCCCCGTCCTGGGCATGAGCGGCCCTGACCGCGCGATGCTCTACGCCTTGGCAGTTGGGACGGGCTTCCGCGCCAACGAGCTTCGCTCATTGACACCCGAGAGCTTCGCCCTCGATGCCACGCCGCCAACCGTGGCCGTCGAGGCGGCCTACTCGAAGCGCCGGCGACACGACGTGCAACCGCTGCCTGTCGCGCTCGCTGAGGGGCTGAAGCCGTGGCTTGTGGCGAAGAAAGCTAAGCGGCCCGTGTTCGGCCTTCCTGACAAGACGGCGAAGATGCTACGGGCCGACCTGGATGCTGCGGGAATCGCGCACGCCACGGCTGAGGGCGTGGCCGACTTCCATGCGCTGCGCCACACCTACGTTTCGCGACTCGTGCGCAGCGGCATCAACGTCAAGATCGTGCAGGAGCTTGCCCGCCACTCGACGCCTGTCCTGACCTTGGGCAGGTACACCCACGTGGACATGCAGGACAAGGCCACCGCGCTGACGATGGTGCCGGCCATCGAGGGCCAGCGGTGTTTGCTGGCCGAGGGTTCAGCGGCCAGTACAGCGCCTGGTACAGCGCACGCGCTGCACCAACCGTCAAGTCACGACTTGGCACGAGGCGACAATGCAGGGGAGATCGATTTCGGTGATTTGGGCTATGGCTTGCACGGAACGGCGAGAATCGGCGATTCACAAACGCTTGGTTTGGTACGCCTGGAGGGACTCGAACCCACGACCCGCGGATTAAGAATCCGCTGCTCTACCGACTGAGCTACAGGCGCACGTTTATTATACGGATCGGGCGAGGCTTTGCAAGTGAGGAAGGACTCAGCGGAGCGAGGGCCCTGCGACCGCGCCCACCACCGCCGCACCAGGGAATGCGACGTGGAGAACCTCGATGCGAGCTTCGGCCAGCAGATCCCTGGCCAGGGGGTCGGGGTAATCCCCCGCCTCCACTACGCGGGTGACGCCTGCGTTGATGATCATCTTCGCGCACAGCGAGCACGGGTAAATGGTGGTATAGAGGATGGCGCCCTGCGTGCTGACGCCGTGCACGGCAGCCTGGAGGAAGGCGTTCATCTCGGCGTGCAGGCCCCGACACAGCTCATGCCGCTGACCCGATGGGACCTTCTGCTGCTCGCGGATGCAGCCGAGGTCCTCGCAGTGCCGCAGGCCGCTGGGCGCGCCGTTGTACCCAGTGGCCAGGATGCGCTTGTTCTTGACGAGGATGGCGCCCACCTTGCGGCGAAGGCACGTGGCACGCTCCGCCACGTCGAAGGCGATCTTGAGGAAATACTCGTCCCAACTCGGGCGCGACACGCGAGGTCTCCTGGATGGGCGCGGCTATTCTAGCAGAAGAGGGGCTGCCGGAAAAGCCGAGTTGGTTCGTTGACACCGCGGCACGCGGGCGCTAGAATCCAGCCGTGGCCAGAAACCCCGTTTGTGAGAGGAGCCGCGATGAAGAAGGGCATCAACGCGTGGGCGTTCCCCGGCAGCGTGCGGGCCTGCGAGGCGATGCGGTACGCGAAGAACGCAGGCTACGAGGCGATTGAGCTGAATCTGGCCGACCAGGGAGAGATTGGCCTGGACACCCCGGCGACCAGCCTGAAGAAGCTGGCCGCCGCAGCGAGGCGGATCGGGGTGGAGATCTCCAGCGTCTCCACGGGGCTCTACTGGGCCTTCAACCTGGCGAGCGACGATGCGGCCGAGCGCGCGAAGGCGGGCGAGGTGTTGTCGAAGCAGCTCGATACGGCAAAGGCGCTGGGGTGCGACGCGATCCTGGTGATCCCCGGTTCGGTGATGGTGGCGTTCGACCTCTCGAAGCCGAAGGTGGACCCCGATGCGGCGTGGGATCGCGCGCTCGCGGGGATCAAGGCGGCCGTGCCCAAGGCCGAAGACCTGGGCGTGACGATCTGCATCGAGAACGTGTGGAACACGTTCCTCCTGTCGGCGACGGAGATGCGGGACTTCGTGGATGCCTGCGGGAGCCCCCGCGTGGCGGCCTACTACGACCCGGCGAACATCGTGAAGTACGGCCTGCCCGACCAGTGGGCGCGCGCGCTGGGCAACCGAATCCAGCGGGTGCACTTCAAGGACTTCAGGCGGAACGTGGCGAATCTGGACGGCTTCGTGCACCTGCTGGACGGCGACGTGAACTACCCGACGCTGATGCAGGCGTTCAAGGCCGTGGGCTACGACGGCTACGTGACGGCGGAGATCTTCCCGCCCGCGCACGGGCTGTGGGAGTCGCAGATCTGGACCACGTCGAAGGCGATGGATTTCATCCTGGGACGCGTGAAGCCGGCCAGGCTCTGAACTCGAGCCGCCGAGGCCTCTGCACCGCGCGGGGCGGGGGCCGCGCGGTGGTAGCCTCCAGGATGTCTCGGGTGTAGCCAGCGCGCCGCCCTCGCGCGAACCGCCCAGCGGGGCCATGCCAAGGAGTCTGACCATGGCGAAGCTTGAGTCCGTCACACGTGGCGGCCTCCCGACCAGGCCGTTCGCCTGGGTGCTCCTGTGCGCGGCCCTTGCGGGATCGCCATGGGCACGGGCCGCCGAAGAGCGAAAGCCCAGTGTCCCGGGCGTCAGGATCATTCGCGATGTGCCCTACGGCCCTCACGGGGCGAGGAATCTCCTGGACATCTACCTGCCCGAGGGGGGCCCCGCGCCCCGCCCGCTGGTCATCTGCATTCACGGCGGGGGCTGGGCAGGAGGTGACAAGAGGGGCTATGCGGCCCTCGGCGAACTCCTGGCCCGCAGGGGCTTCGCCGCCGTCTCGCTCACCTACCGCTTCGCACCCGCCTGGCGCGCCCCGACCCAGATGGATGACGTGCAGCGCGCCGTCCGCTGGCTGCGAAAGAACGCAGAGGAGTACGGCCTGGACCCGAAGCGCTTCGGCGCTATCGGCGGCTCGGCGGGTGGTCATCTCGCCTCGTACCTCGGCCTCACCGAAACGCGCGACAACAGCGATGCAGAACTGGCGAAGTACTCCAGCCGCGTGCAGTGCGTCGTGGACTGCTATGGCCCCGTTGACCTGGTGGCCATGATGAGTTCGGCCTCGGCCCCCATCGTGCAGGGCTTCATCGGCAAGCCTCTGGCGGGGAACGAGGAGGATTACCGCAGGGCGTCCCCCGTCACCTATGTTGCGAAGGATGCGCCGCCGTTCCTCATCCTGCATGGCACCCGCGACGTGGGCACTTCGCGCGGCCAGGTGCCGATGGAGCAGTCGGTCGAGTTCCACGAGAAGCTGCGCAAGGCGGGTGCAGAGGCCACCTTGATCAAGGTCGAGGGCGCCGGCCACGGGTTCAGCTTCGGCAGCCCGGATCCCGAGATCCAGAAGGCGTTGGCTGCGACGCTCGACTTCTTCACGAAGCACTTGATGAAGAAGGACTGAGCAGGTTGGCGGCAATCCCGATGGCCTGCCACTTCCTACCCAGGAGCGCTCGAGTCATATGAACAACAGGCGGGAATGGGCCGGCCGTGTGGCCGCCTCAGGCGTCCTCCTCGCTGTCTTCGCCCTCCACCACGGAGCGAGCGTCGGCCAAGCCGCCGCCACGCCGCTGGGTTCGCCGGACTTCCGGCCATCGCCGACACAGCCCGTGGGCTGGCGCGGCGACTGGATGGGGCGATTCCCTGGGGCCACTCCGCCGAGGACCTGGAGCCGCCGAATCAAGGGGAGCACGACCGAGCTCCGATACCAGGCCGACAAGCCGGCCGGCGAGCCGGGGGCCGCTGGCCGCCCGCTCGAGTACTTCACCATCAAGGATTGGCTCGTGGCCGGGCCGTTCGCGGCAGAAGACCCCGCCAGGAACATCGAGCTGGACTTCCTTGGCGGCGAAGACAAGGTGGAACCCTCGGCAGGCACCAAGGCGGGCGAGAGGACCTGGAAGCCGCTCCGCGTGGGCATCGAAACCCAGAGCCGCCACTACCACAACGAGGGCACCTGCGGCGATCTGAACGTGGACTTCGTCTACGTGTTCGGGAACCTGCCCGAGGCCGTGGCGGAGCAGAAGCCCGCGGCGCCGCTCGACAACAGGGTGGCCTATGCCCACACCTACATCCACTCGCCCGCAGCCGCCGACGTGATGCTGCGGGTAAACTACTCGGCCGCCGCCATCAAAGTGCTCCTGAACGGCCGCTCCGTGACGGTCAAGCGGGACCAGCCGACCAAGGTCGCGCTGGAGAGGGGCTGGAACCGCCTGCTGCTCAAGGTGGCGAGCGGCCAGGCCACAGGCCCCGTCGGCCAGAACTCCTGGGTCAGCTTCTGGCGGTGCGCGGCCTATGTCGAGCCCGTGCTGCCCGTCTCCTACGAGGCGAGGAACATCGCCTGGATGACTCCGATGACCGGGCGAAGCATGTCCCAGCCCATCGTCGTGGGCGACAGGGTGTACATCGGGTCGGCCATGACCGACCTCCTGTGCCTGGACAAGAGGACCGGCAAGATCCTCTGGTTACGCTCCAACACACCCTACGACGCGATGACCGATGCAGAGCGCGCGGCGGTCCCCGAGGTGAGGGAGAAGATCGAGCCGCTGGTGGCCCGGCTCAACGCACTCAATGACGATGCCGTGAAGGCCATCAACGCAGCCGTGTCCAGCATCGGCCTCTCGTCGGAGGAGCAGGCGCAGCTCGACAAGACTCTCAAAGCCAAGGCCGACGCCGAGCGGGCCATCCATGATGCTTTCGCCGCCGTGAACCGCAAGAGATTCCCGCAGATGTACAAGAACGAGGTCTCCTCCAGCAACGCCACGCCGCTCAGCGACGGCGAGCGCGTCTACTGGGCCTGCGGCGGCGGGATGAAGGGGCCTGGCTCCTACGTCATCGCCTGCTTCGACCTCGATGGCAAGCGGCTGTGGAGTTGGCATGATGGCGGCTCGCTCGGGGCCCAGGAGCACGGCACCCATTACTCGCCGAACCTGGTGGACGGCAAGCTCATCTACGCCGCCAATATGACTCTACTCGGCCTCGACGCGAGAACGGGCAGGGAGATGTGGCGGAACAGCCCCGACGACTGGCAGAACGGCGGCCACGGCAGTTCCTCACCCCTCGTCGTCAAGGTGGGCTCCGAGAACGCCATCCTCCATAACCGCTACATCCACCGCGTGTCCGACGGCACGGTCATCTGCCCAAGCCAACTGGACGTCTGGGGCGTCCTGACGCCGATCGTCGAGAACAACGTGATGTACAACCCCTGCCGCTGGCGCGGGTGGAAGGACCCCGCCGGCTTCATCGCCGTCAAGCCGCCGGCCAGCGCGGCCCCGGGGGCCAGGTGTGAGACCGTGCTGGAACTGGACGGCAGGGACGCGACTATGATGACGCGCCAGCCCGGCGCCGTCTTCATGGTTGCCTCGCCGCTCTACGTGGACGGCGTGGTCTACTCCGTCGAGATGGGCGGCGGGCTGGCCGCGGTGGACACGGCGGCAGGGAAGACGCTATTCCGCCAGTACCTGGACGGCTACAACCGCTATCACCGCTTCCTCTACGGGGTTGCGGCCAGCCCCACGCTGGCGGGCAAGCTCATCTACATCACCGACGACGCCGGCTACACCCACATCATCGAGCCCGGGCCGCAACTCAAGGAGGTGGGGCGCAACCTCATCGAGAACATCCACCTCTCCGGCCAGGGCGGCAACCCGTGCAGGCAGGAGTCCTTCTACACCTCGCCCTACTTCGAGGGCAAGGCCATGTACCTGCGAGGCGAAGAGTACCTCTACTGCATCCGCGAGGAATGAATGACGCGCGCGCGGACACTTCTATCGGCGCTCGTGGCTACGTGCTGCGCGCTGGAAGCGGCGGGCTGGCGCGGCGACGGCCGTGGGCAGTATCCTTCGGCCCACCCCGTCACCAGGTGGACGGACCGGGAGAACGTCCTCTGGAAGGCCGAGGTCGGCCGGGCGCAGTCTTCGCCCGTCGTGGTGGCGCAGCGCGTCCTCGTCACGGCCGAGCCTGACCTCCTCGTCTGCCTCGATGCCGGCACGGGTCGGGAGCTTTGGCGAAGGGCTCACAAGCTGGCCGACATCTCCGCGGAGGCGGCGGCCAAGGGCGCCCGCCACTCCAGCCAGTACGGCGACGCCACGCCTACCCCAGTGAGCGACGGCAAGTGGGTCTGGGTCTTCTTCAACACAGGCATCGTCGCCTGCCACGACCTAGAGGGTAAGACCCGCTGGGCGAACTGGTATGACCTTCGGCAGACCACGACCTACGGGCGGACCGCCTCGCCGGTGCTGGTCGGCGGCCGGTTGCTTGTTCACTTCGGCCCGCTCGTGTGCCTGGATGCAGCCACGGGAAAGATGCTGTGGAAGAACGACAACGCCAGGGCGACGTACGGCACACCCGCCGTCGCGCGCCTCGGGGACGTGGACGTGCTGGTCACGCCCAAGGGCCAGATTGTGCGCGTGGCCGATGGCCGGATTCTGGCTGCCGACCTGGGCAACTGCATGTACACCAGCCCAGTCGTGCAGGACCGCATCGTGTACTTTACTGATGGCAGCATGACGGCCGTGCAACTTCCCGAGAAGGCGGCGGAACAGGTCGAGTGCAAGGAGCTGTGGGCGGGCGACCTGACCGGCGAGTTCTTCGCCTCGCCGCTCATCCACAACGGGAGGCTTTACACGGCGGACAAGTCGGGGAAGTTCCACGTAATTGACGCCAGCAGCGGCAAGGTCATCCTGAGCAGGGAGTTGGAGTTCTCTCGGGCCTCGGGCGGCGAGGGGGCAAGTATCTACCCAAGCCCTTGCCTGGCGGGGAAGAGCCTCTTCATCAGCAACGACGCGGGGCAGACGATCGTCCTCGAGCCAGGCGATCAGGCCACAGCCGTCGGCGCAGGCTCGCTCTCGGAGGGTTCGGGCGCCACGCCGACCTTCAGCGGACAACGGATGTTCATCCGCGGCGGCCGGTTCCTCTACTGCCTGGCCGTCCCGTAAGCCTCACCCGAAGCGAGGAGCGCGGCGCCTCCTGGGGACTCACTTCGCGCGGCTCGAAGGCTTCTCGATGCGGATGAAGTCGTTCTCCACGTCGCCATCGCAGTCAATCGTGTAGTCGCCAGGCGACTTCATCTGAACGGCTCTCTCCATCGCCTGTTGCCCGATCCGGTAGCCGTGGGTGATCGTCACCGCGGGGTCGTGCGTCGCCGCTGGGATCGCGTGCAGGCAAGCGCGGATGACATTGACGCCGGGGCGGCCCGTGAACCGGGCATAGACGACGTCGGCCGGCTTCTCCAGCCGCACGTCGGTGTCGTAGTTGTAGCGCCAATGCTGCACCCAGGTCGGCACATCCGCCTTGTAGACTTCCGTGAAGTCCCTCGGCTCCCCCACAGCGTAGGCGATACGATTGTCGGTGTTCTTTGCCCCCTGCTCCTGATGGGTGTTGAAGGTGCCGCCGATGCTGAACCAGGCGATCCTCGTGCCAGGCGGCGCGGGCAGCCGCACCACCACGTCGCCGTGAATCCGGTCCAGCTTTCGCTCGGGGTCGTAGTCCTTGGGCATCTCGACCACGTGCCGCTTCAGGTCGCCAGGATCGGCGACATTGGGAAGGATGAGGACGGGTTCGGTGAGGCCGCCGTAGCGATCGCCGGCGTCGTAGCGGAGGCGATTCGTGCCTTTCTTGAGTCGGGGCAGCGAGATGGGCGCGACCTGGACCCACGTGTCAATGGCCAGCGAGCGAATCGTGGCTCCCCCCTCCCCCGCCGCGCGGAACCGGGCGAGGTAGCCATAGGTGCCCTTGACCCATCTGGTCAGGTCAATCGCCCTCTCGGCGCCCCCGTCCACATCGGCCCAGGTCAGCCCGTTGTCCAGCGAGAGGGCGACCCGAACATCGCCTTGCGCATCAAGGGTGATGACCGAAGCGTCCGAGTCGTCGTCCTCCTTCAGGATGTCGTGGACCTTCGGGGCGATGACGAAGGGGGTGAAGACGCGGAAGACGGCTTCCGCATCCTTGCCCGAGAGGCGCAGGCCGTTCGCAGTCGGCGTGGCGCCCCGCGACGAGTAGGCGCCATCGGCGAAGTCGCGGCTCGCGTCGGTGAGGTCGGGCGCGTAACGGAAGAGGCCCTCGCCGTGATTCCACTTGGTGAAGTCGCGGTGGTTGGGCTTCATGCCCACCGGCTCTTGAAGAATCAGGTCACGCACCCACTTCTCGCGGTTGTATTCGGGGCGATGGTTCCAGTGGCCGCCCTTCGGCTGCCACCACCGCGTGAGGCTCTCGCCGGGGCGCAGCGAGAAGTCGGCCGTGTGGCTGCCCTGGAACCAGCGGTATTGGAAGTCAACTCCACTCTTCGCGTAGATATCGGCGACCTTGGCGGCCTCCTTGGGTGTGCCGTGATGGGGGAAGAAGGGCTTGATGCGGCCGATGGAGTCGAGCCAGAGCTGCTTGTCGGTCTGCGCTTCCTTGAGACTGGCCACCATGCCGTCTGGCTTGATGAGGACGCCACGGACGTCCACATCGAAGTAATGCCAGGCGCCGCTGTAGAAAATCTCGGTAGCGCAGTGGGCCCAGCCCGAGAGCCCGAAACTCCTCCCTGTGGTGAAGCCGCAGCCGTAGTAGATGCCCTCCACAGTGGGCCCGAAGATGCCGCAGTAGCCGCAGTTGTAGACGTTGAGGAGCTTCAGCGGCTCGCGCATCGTGGCGTACTCGGCGAACGGGTCGGGGCCTTCGACCACCTCGTAGAAGTGGTACAGCCCCGTCTCGTAGTCGCACAGGTACTGCCAGATGGCGATGGCGAGGTCGTTGTCCTGCTTGTCGCGCCAGGCGTGGAAGTTGCGGAAGCGGGCCAGGTCGGTCGTATCGGCATTGTGTTCGCTGGTAACACGAGGACAGTGGGCAGGGCCCCCACCGGCGGCGCACGCCCAGGCAAGCGCAATGATGAGCACCATTCGGCGCATGGCGTCTCCTCTCGGCGACTGCGGGGTTGAAAACCGCTGCGAACCGCCTATAGTATGCGCATGTCGAGCGTTCGTTCCAGTGGCACAGGAGATCTCGGGATGTTGGCCCTGGCGCGATGGGCGGTGGCGGCGACGGCACTCGTTCTGGCGGCGAGCGCCCCGACGGCACGGGCAGCAACGGTGGACCTGACGCGCCCGTTCGAGGCAGACAAGGAAACCCTCTGCCTCTTTCACCTCGACGACGTGGCCAGCGGCGAGGTGAAGGATGCCGTGGCCGATGGAAGGTCCGGCAGGGTGAAGAGTCCGGCCGCGGCGGCGGGCAAGTTCGGCGGGGCGCTGGACTGCGATGGGGAGAAAGGCTGGGCGGACGTGACCGACCTCGCCGAATCGAAGGGGCTGAAGGCGCTCACCGTGGAGTGCTGGGTGAAGCTGCGCGGCCGAGCCGTCGGCGACGTGGTGTGCCGCGGCAGCCAGTACATGATCCGTCTCTCGACGTCGGTGATCGCTTCCTTCTGGATTGACGGGACGTGGCGATACGTGAGGGGGAACCGAGCCGTGCCTGTGGACCGCTGGACCCATCTGGCGATCACATGGGACCAAGGGACGAGGAAGGTGGGCATCTGTGTGGATGGGCGGCTGGACGTGGAGCAGGTCCCCGAGGGCATCACTGACGGGGCACTCGGCGGCGGACTGGGCACGCTGCGGTTGGGCGGTCACACCTGGGAGTCCCCTGCCCCCAACCTCAACGGCCTGCTCGATGAGGTGCGCGTCTCGTCCGTGGTGCGCGAGTACCAGCCGCTGCCAGGGTCCGAACCGATCGCGGCCGCCCCACCGTCGCGGCGCGCCGAGGAGCCGAGCCCATCGGAGTTCGTCTTCCCCTGGGGAGTAAGCAAGGACTCTACGGACGCGCCGAAGTCCCACACCCAGCGAATCACCGAAGGCGTGCAACGATACAAGGTGACTCAAGGCGGCACGATGGACGGACGAGGCTGCCGCACACCCATGGGCGTGGGGATGAATGGCGAAGGGGCGTTCTTCCAAACCTGGGAGTCGAACCGCTCGGTGCGGATGGAAAACGTGGGCGACACCGACGTGGTGAACCCCTGGGTATCGAACGGGCGGAACAACTTCCGAAACGTCGCGGAGATCGTGCAATCGGCCGTCATCCCCGGCATGACCGACGCGGAGAAGGCCCAGGCGATCTGGTTCCAGCAGATTCGCCACCGTCACCACTCGTCGGGCGAGAACAACGAACTGTGCGACGTGGTAAAGGTCTTCAACGTCTACGGCTTCAACACCTGCGGCAACGATTCCATCTGCCTGGCGACCTTGTGGAAGCAGGCTGGGCTCAAGGTGGCGCCAGCCCGGGCCCTCGGCCACTGCATCTCGCAGGCCTTCTACGACGGGGCATGGCATTTCCTGGACGGCGACCTGCACTCTATCTACCTGCTGCGCGACAATGAGACCGTGGCCAGCGACGTGCAAATCGCCCGAGACCACGACCTCGTCAAGCGCACCCACTCCAACGGCATCCTGCTCGTGGACACGCCGTGGGACGGCCAGGGGACCGCGGCCCTCTACTTCACCGAGAGCGAGATCACAGGCGACCGCTCGGGCAGGGCCGACACCACAATGAACATGGTCCTCCGCCCCGGCGAGGCCCTTGTATGGCGCTGGGGGCAGTGGAAGCCCCTGAAGTACCAGGGCGCGCTCTACACGACGCCCTCTTACCCCCACACAATCTACAACGGCCTGTGGGAGTACCGTCCGGACCTGACGAAGCCGGCCTGGCGCCGGGGCGCCACGACGGTTGAAAGCATCACGGCGGGCCCCGACGGCCTGGCAGCCGAGGACGGAAAGGCCGGGTCGATCGTATGGACACTGCGGAGCCCGTATCCATTCGTGGGCGGGCGACTCGAAGCCGACGGCGATGGCGCGCGCTTCTCCGTCTGCCGGGACGGCAAGTCCTGGCAGCAGGCGGCAGTGGGCAGCCTGGACCGGTTCTTCCCCGCCACGGGCCAGCCGAGCTACAGCTACCAGGTGAGGTGCGAGCTGGCTGGTAAAGCGTCGCTGAAGAAGATCGCCATCCTCAATGACGTGCAGATGGCGCCGATGGCCATGCCCGAGATGGCGGTGGGCGAGAACAGCTTCACCTACACCGATGAGACCAAAGGCCCACGCGAGGTCCGCATCACCCACGAGTGGGTTGAACGCTCCGCCACCCGGCCCCCCGCCGCACCCGAGGCGGTCTATCCGCCCGATGGCGGCGAGTCGGATGGAACGGACATCGTGTTCAGATGGACCGCCCCACCCGACCCCGACGGGGATGCGATGAGCGACTACCAGTTCGAGCTATCGCGGCGGGCCGATGTGCGGTTTCCTCTCTCAATGAGCTTCTACAAGCTCGCCTCGCGCACGCTGGACGCGAAGCGGGAGTGGACGGGACGCGGGTTCAAGTTCTCCGATGTGAAGCCGCAGTACACTCTGAGCGAGCCGGGCCTCCTGACGCCCGATACAAAGTACTACTGGCGTGTGCGCGCGATGGATGCCAAGGGGCTCTGGGGGCCGTGGAGCAAGACGTTCGCTTTCACTGCGCGCGGAGCGGCATATCCCCTCGACGTGAAGCTGGATTGGGACGAGGCGAAGGGGGTTGGAACGCTGACGTGGCAGGCGAATCCGGTGGGCCGCAGGCCCGCGAAGTATCGAGTGTACGGCAGCGACGAGAGGGGCTTCACCGTGATGGACAAGCCCCGCCAGCTCAGCCTGGGGGTCTCGGCCAAGACCGACATGGCGGCCTGGAATCCGTGGGCGCCCCCCAACTTCATCGCCGAGACCCCTGAGACCAGGCTCGTGGTGATGGGACCAGACGCCCCTGCCGCCGGCAACAAGACCTATTACCGCGTGGTGGCCGTGGACGAGGCGGGCAAGCGCAGCGGGCCGTCCGACTATGCCGTGGCACCGAGGCCCATCATCTACTCCAGGCCCGTTGTGGCAGCGAAGGTGGGCGAACCGTACAAGTACCAGGTGTCTGCCAACCGCTCGCTAGGCGACCTCACGGCGCGGATGCAGGGCGAGAACCAGGTGAGCGGTTACTTCGACATCGAGAAGCCGAAGTTCGCGCTCGCCCAGGGGCCGGCATGGCTCAAGATTGATGCGGCCACGGGCCTCCTCTCCGGCATCCCGGATGCGCCGGGCAAAGCCGAGGTGGTGGTCACGGCCACCATTGACCGACAGGTGCGGCAGCTCGACGAGAAGGCGCTGGTGTGGGGCAGAGAGAAGGTGCTCTCCACCGCCACGACACGGGTAGGGGTCGCTACTCAGAAGTTCGCCCTCGAGGCCCGGTAGGAGAGGCGAGAGCCCGCGCCTCTCAGGGCTGGAGGTCGAGGCCCGCGTTAGCGATCCATTTGACCACATCGCAGTGACGCTCGACGTCGGCCTCGACGGTCAGTTCGTCCACACGCCGCACGCCAGGCCGTGCGGCGGCCGCCTCGGCCTTCTCATCCGTGGCCATTCGGATGGCGACCTTCATGGGCAGCGATGGGCGGAACGGCTGGCACTCGCCCGCGCGCAGGCGGGCAACAGCCTGCGCCACCTTCTCGGCCGTGAGCCGGCGAGCGGTTGCCGCGTCGGGTCCTTCACAGGAGTCCCTGCCAGTGGCGCGCTTGACGCAGGCGGTGACAATGCCCGGAAACATGCCCTCCGCCTCGCGGCACGCGGCCGCATCGCCTTGGGCGAAGGCCACAGGGATTCCCCAGTGCCCCGCAAAGCAGGCCTCGATCCCCATCTCGCCGACGCTCTGTCCGTTGATCCTGAAGTCCTCCCAATCCAGCGACCATGTGTGAGGGAGGAAGGCGCCGGGCGTGCCGGCCATGGCGTGATGACCCGGCAGCAGAAAGCCATCTACGCTCTCATCGAGTCCGGGCATCCAGCGCAGCCGGCCGTTCTGGATTCCGCGGCTCTTCTCGAGGTAGGTCACGCGGGGGTCGGAGAGCATGTCGGCAAGGCGGATGTTGCCGCCGCCGTGGTGGGTGTCGCACACGATGACCTGGTCCACGCCCGCGGCGAGAGCGGCGGCGACGGCCGAATTGATATCCGCCATCAGAAGCCGCCGCCCCTCTTCCCCGGCCTCCGCCCGGGCGCCAGGCTCCCAGAACCAGACCTGCTCCCGCGTGCAGATGCCGCTGACGCCTTCCATATCCCAGTGCATGAACACCTTCATCGGCCCGCTCCGAATCCCTTCCCGAGCGGCTCTTGGATATCCTGGTCTGGCCGACCCTAGCTGAGAACCTTCGCCACCGTCTGCCGCAGGACATCGGGGTCCACGGGCTTGTCAATGAAAGCCTCGGGCTCGCTGTCGTAGTAGCCGCCGATCTCCTTGGCGGTGAAGCCAACGCCTGTCCGCTGCTTGATCCCGGTGAGCATGACGACGCGGATGTCCTTCGTCGCATCGTCGTGGCGCAGTTCGTCGAAGACCTCAAAACCCGTCTTCCGCGGCATCTGGACGTCCAGGATCGCGAGATCGGGGTGCTCGGCCCGGGCTCGCGCCAGGGCGTCTTCGCCATTGGCGGCGGTGAGGAACACGTAGCCGTCGTCTTCCAGGGCCGCCTGGATGAAAGTCCGCAGATCGGCTTCGTCGTCGGCGATCAGCACCTTCTTCGGGCCAGGCATCGTATCTCCTTTCACTCCTTGCTCTTCCCCGGGGCGGGAGCTTGCGAGGCGGGCGCGGAGGGGCTGGCGCCCGCGGCTCGGTAGACAGGATCGCCGGGTTGCACGTTGGGGACAGAGGCCGCCTCCGTGGATTGTGGAGGCGCGGCGTCCTCGAGAACGCAACCGATCCAGTGACGGGTCCCCCTGGGAGCGCGAAGCCGGATACGCCCGGCGGGCAGCCAATCGCCCCAGGCCTCCAGAAGCTTGCCTTGGGCCGCCAGGGTCACCAGCAGGCGCGAGCGACCGACGAGAAGTTCCTCATTGGGCTGCAACGTGACGCCCTGTGCGACGGCAATGGCCACCCGGTTCCCCAGGCGCCAGCTCACGGTTCCTACGGGGGCAGCGCCCTTGGGGCCGGCAGGCAGGGGCTCGGCCCCCTTCGTCGCAAAAGGCACGGCAAGCCCGAACACCAGGGGCATGGCCAGCAGGCTCCGTGTCATTGTTCGCTTCTCCCGTACGAGCGCACCGCCTCGCCTGCCGTGTCGGCGATGTGGATGAGTTGCCCGGGGCCAATCGTCATGTCCGCTGCACCGTCGGTGACGGGGAGCTTGTCAAGGAGCAGAGAGGAGGAGAGCTCGGGTGCGGCGTGCTGTTGGAGTTTCTCGGCGATTGCGGGCAAGTCGAATGCTCGCACCTGTGCGCCGCCGCGGTCGAGAACATAGAGCATGCCGGGGCGGTCGGGAAAAGCACTGTCGAGGGTCACGGGCGAAGACAGTCTGGCGGCGGGAGCCTGCTGAGGGTCGGGCACCACGCCCAGCTTGGCCGCCGTGGGCTTGCCGCCGCCCGCGGTGCGAAGCTGCCAGACGTGGATGCTCGAGGCGTCCTTTCCCGACGGCAGCACGCACAGGAACGGTTGACGGCCGCCCTGGGCGTCATGGGTCTCGGCAGCCAGGGCGATGGCGGCGGGACGCCGCAGCCCGGTATCCACCGTCGTGATGAAGCGCGGCGGCTTCTCGTTGGCGAACAGGAGCACCTTGCCTGCCCGGTCCAGGATGGCGACGAAATGAGGCGACGTCGCGATGTCCACGGCCTCATGCTCAGGGATTTGGGAGCCGGGGAATCCCAGAGCGCTCAACTCAAGGTAGGCCGATGGGTTGAGGACGTTGAGGCGGAAGGCCGACTCGCGGCCTGCCTTGTTGCCCACCACGTAGACGTGGTCGGGCGACGAGCGGTCGGCCCGCACTCGCACAATGGACCGGATCGCATCAATCACTCCGAGATCGCGCGCGATCCAGCCGTCAGGGCCGAGTGCAACCAGGCGCTGATTGCGCTGCGATAGGAGGAGGTATCGGCGGCCGTTGGGCGCCGCCGCGATCAAACGCGGCGGCTGCTCCGGCAGCGGCAGCATGCGCCGGAACTCCCCCGTCGGCGAGAGCTGCGCGATCATCGGCACGGTGCCGTCCGCGCTCGTTGCCTGACCACCGAGCAACAGGTCGCCATCGGGCAGCGGCGCGGCGCTCTGGACGGCGAAGCGGACGTCGGCTAGCTCGCGCGGGGGCCTGCGCACGAGCGGCTCCCAGCGCGGGGGCCGGGGCTCGAAGTTCCACTTGTCTGTGACCGCGCCTGACTTGAAGACGAGTTGAACGGGCAGTTCCTCGGCGTGGTCGGCGTCGGGCCGCGCGACGAGGCTCACTGGGGGGCCAAAGCGGTCCACTGCGCTTCCTGCCGGCATGGCCACCGCCACGGGCTGGTAACCCGTGCCCTGCAATGCGCGCCACTGGCGCACGACGCGGTCCCGCGAATCGTACACAAACACATCGTTGCTCAAAGCATCGAGCGCGAAGAGCGCCAGCCACGGGGCATCGCCCTTGGGGCCCAGCAGCGCCTGCTGCCAGGATGCGGCCCCCTGGGGCAGGACATGCAGCGCGGGCGCCTCGCCAGCGTCGAGTGCGTGGAGGTCGCCCAGGTCACCCGCCTGGAGCCCCACCAGCCGCTTGGGGGGCGGCATCTTGGCCACAGCTTGCGGCTGGGTGGCTCCGGGCGAACAGGCGAGCACCTGATCGCCCTGGGCGACGAAGGCCACATCGCCCCACGCGGCCAGCCCCGTGGCGGGAGCGCTGCCCAACGGCACGAAGCGCGGGCCTCGCGAGCTCCATTCCATCAGCCGCTTCGCGGGCGTGTCCGCCACGAACAGTACCCCTGATGACCCCGCCGCGAGAAGACTGGCCTCGGAGAGCACAGGGCCGGTACGCCCCCCGTCGGTCGCCTGGGCGCGTATGGGGATCCACTGGACCTCGCGGTAGGCCCCCTTGGGTTCCTGGACGCTGATGGTGATCGCCACTTCGGCGGTCAGAACGCGGCAGGGGGCAGTGACTCGGAGGCGGATGTTTGCCTTGGCGGTCTCACCGGGTTCAGCGGGCGCGCGCCACCGGATGGCTCGCGGGCTTTGGAGCGTCTTGCCCCCTGAAGCGCCGCCGGCGTACACGAACTCGCCGGCGTCGGCCGTCCACTCACAGCGCGGGGCCTCACCCGTCGGGATGAAGATATCGGCAATGATCCAAGCCACCTCGCCCGGCGCCAGCACAGGCTCTCCCGTTGGGGCGACGGCAGCCTGCGGGGCGCGCGGAGACAGGACACGAAGCGACAGGACTACGGGCGTGGCCGCATCGGGCGCCAGGCGGCCCAGCTCAACCCGGTCGCCGGTGCGCACGGCGGCCTGGGGGTCCTCCCACAGGAGCGTGGCGATGGGGAGGCCGCTGCGGTCGAGCGCGGGCAGCACCTCGGCGGCGCCGTTGGCCCGCCACTCCTCGGCCAGAGGCGCCTGCGATTGAGGGGCGTAGACCGTGCGCACCAGCCGGCGGCACACGAGGCGCTGGCCCTGAAGCCGGGTGGGGATATTGACTGCGTCGGGGTCAATGCGCAGGATGAGCTCGCGCTGGTTGCGCGACACCACGATGCCGAAGCCCGGCGCGAGGCGGCCGCCGGGCGCCTGCCCGCCGAGGGCGGGCCACGCGGCGCAGCCGATCGCCGCCGCGAGGATAGAGAGCCATGCGTGCAGGCGCAGTTCACGCACTCACCTGGCCTCCCAGCCTGCGATCACCCAGTTCCTCCCCTTCCGCTGGTCGGGGGGCACAAGGCGGAGCGTCCACACGATCGCCTGCTCCAGCGTCACCGGCACCGTGGCGCCTTCGGGCAAGCGGTAACGGAACCTGAGAACTCGTTTGCTCCTGAGGAGCGCCTGGTGCTTCTCCGGCACCAGCTCTCCGAGCACGGGCGGCTCCGGCTGCTCCACCTCGATGCCCTCAGCCTGATCGAGGAAGGCTTTCAGTCGTTCGAGGTCCTCCGCCGGCACGGCTGCGCGGTCCACGAAGTCCTCCCACCCTCCTCGGGCAAAGGCCTGGCTGAACGCCTGGGTGCAGGCGGTGGTCTCTGTGAGCAGCTTCGCTCGGAGTTCGCCCAGGGCCTTCTCCGCCACGCTGCGCACGACGGCATGGAGTTCATTCTGCTCCAAGAGCCGTTCGAGGCTGCCCACAGCGCGGAGGGGCTCCTTCTCGCAGAGCTTCTGGGCTTCCTGGAGGGGAGCGATCTGCTTGGCGATGGCATCGGCATCGCGGTAGGGAGCAGCCTGGAAGAACTCCCCTAGTGCCGCCGCCAGGTTCTGCGCGCCTCCGGCGAGAGCAGCGTGGCCCTCGCAATAGTGGAGCGGGCGGCTGGTTTCCTCATAGGCCGCGGCGACGGCGGGGTCGTCCTTGAAGCGCACCACCTGCTCGTGCGAGCGGATTGCCTTGAAGATGGCGCCGGCCGCGGGGTAGTCCTGGTCCGCCATTGCCTTGATGGCCATTTTGACCCAGGCATCCATGGCCTGACGGGTGAGCGAGGCTTCGGCCATCCGGCCGAGAGCCACGCCCCCGGCCCTCAACTCGTCGAGTGCGGCTCTAGGGTCGGGCTTGGCCAGGGCCTTGCCAACGCGCTCCTGAAGCTCGGCCACGTTGGTTTGGGCCGGCAGCGCGGCCAGGTCGCGCTCGATGCTGGTGAGACGCTCGGGATGGTCGTCCGTGCTCACGCCTCGTTTTGCGCTCTCCGCCACGCGGCTCCTGAGCTCGCGCAGCGCCTCGAGGCTCTTCGCCACGGCCTCCCGGGTGGCCGTGGCAGGGTTGGGCTTCACGCCGTCGGGGGCGTGGATGACCAGCTTGGCGGCCTCGGTCTCCGCGCGGCGCACCTCTTGCTCGAGTCCGAGGCGGGCCCGACAGTGGTCGAGCAGCGAGCGCATCTGGCTGTAGAGGCCCTCGCACTGGTTCTCCTGGCCCTCGAAGCGCGCGGGAAGGGAGCCGGCGGCCACGCTCGACGGAATGTCCAGGGCGAGCAGAGGCTGGGCGGCGAGCCGTTGCTCCCACACCTTCTTCCACCGGTCGGCCGGGGCGCCGGCGGGCACACGCGAGTCGTCGAAGGCCTGGACGAGCTTGAGAAGCTCCCCCGCCTTGGCGGTCACGGGCTCGGGCAGGAGGCGCTTGAGAGGTGATTCCGCCCCTTGGGCCTCCTTGCCCGCCTCGAGCTGGAAGTTGCCCAGGAGGTGGCTGGCGTCGCTGTACTTGCCCCTTTCGGCGGCCTGGGCGGCGTTGGCAAGCAGCCAGGCAGCGGCGGCGTTGGGCAGCGTGTAGCCGGCGACAGGGCCGCCCACCCGCAGATGCAGGAAGGGCTCAAGCGCGGCCCGGCGGCACGGATGGTCGGGCTGGCGGCTGGCTTCCTTGGCGAGAGGCTCGAAGGCGTTGAGCGCGGCGAACAGCGTGGCGGTCTGGCCGCCGAACGGGGCCTGGGCACCGAAGTTCTCGCGAAGGGACGCGGCGAGTGCGGTGCGTGCGCTCGTGACGACGGTGAGCATGTCCCGCAGGATGCGGGCGTGCGCTGCCACGTCGCTTGCGCAACCGGGCAGTTCGTCGAGTCCGCGCCCGAGGAGCTTGCGCACCTCAACGAAGTGCTGGTCTTCATTCTCGGGGCCGCGCGGCCCGGCGCAAAACAGCCACATGGCCTGCCGTGCGCTGGCGGTGCTCAAGAGGGCCGCGGCCGCCGCCTTGGCCGCGTCGGGCACATGCGCTGCCTTGAGGACTGCGTTGGCGTATTCTTCGGCCTCCGAGAAGAGCTGCCGGGCTTCGCCGGCGCGGTCGAGGGTGGGCGGCAGGGCTTGGGCCTTGGCCTCCTGGGCGGCGGCCAGTTTGTGGCAGAGTTGTGCCGCGGCGGCAAGCCGGGTCTGATGCGCCTCGCGCCAGAGCCGTTCCAGGGTGCCGAGGCAAGCGATGTCGTCGGCGCCCAGGCAGGCCTTCGCCCACGGCGAGGCATCGAACCGGGTGGCGGTGCCCGACAGATCGTCGAGCAGCCGCACTACGGCGGTGCGGTACAGCGGCTCCTGGTCCGCCGTCGGGGCGTGTTTCGCCAGGGCATCGAGCCGGCCGAGGTACTGCTGGAGCAGGGCAATCGGGGGCGGAGCGTCGTTGCCGAAGCCCTGGAGGAGCGGCTCGAGGCTGGCCGCTTCGCCGGCGCCGTTCTTGATCTTCTTCCACGCGCTGCACCCCGGGCTGAAGGCCAGGCTCTCGAGCACGGCGGCGCTGGCCGCCTTGTACCGCTCGAGCATGTACTGCACAGAGGCGCGCGACGTGGCAACAGGCTCGAGCACCTCGACGAGCCTGGCGGCTTGTGCCGCGAGGTTGCGTGCCTGGCCGCTGGCCACGCTGAGGGTGTGACGGAACAGGAAGTCCTTGGGCAGTTCGCCCGGGACGATGCCGTCAATGCGCTCGAGGGCCATGTCGGCGTTGCGGAGGGTACGCTCGGCCTCGTCGCACTTGCCGTCGCCGACGGCTATGGCCGCGGCCGACAGGTGGGTGAGCAGATCGCGATAGCCGGCCAACTGCGCGCGGGCGGCTTGGGGGTCGGGTGCCGCGTCCACTCGCTCACCCAGGCGGTCGAGGATTCGACGGGCTTCTTCCAGCGAGCGGGCAGCCGCGAGGTCCTTGGCCGAGAGGAATTGTGCGGCCGCCGTCGGCGGGGCCGCTGTAGTGGGCGGCAGTGCCGTGCCTGGCCCGACGGGGGGGGTGCCGGCGCCCTTTCGAGGGAGCGCGGCGATGATCCCGGCGGCCAGGAGCGCGGCGCCGACCAGCCCGAGGCTCAGCCACAATAGGGGCCTGCGTCGCCGCGTCGGGGCGGCCTCCGTTACAGGCTCGAGAACGGCCGCAGTCGCGTCGTCGGCGGCCGGGGCGGCCTCGGCAGAGATGGTCCGCTCGGTCACGGGCTCGAGCGATGCGGGGATGGTGCGCTCCGTCACGGGCGCCAGGGCGGCGGGGATGGTGCGTTCGGTCACCTGGTCGCTGGAGGCGGCCGTGGCGCGGATGGGAGTGCGGCGGCCGTGCCGCGTAGTGCCGCGGTGAGTCCGCTCGATCTGCTCGGTGCGCTCCACCATGCCGCTATCGGTGCCTGGCGCCGCGTCGGCGGCGGGCGCGGAACGCCTGCGAGGCACCACAACCGTGTGCGCCGTGCCCTGGGTGGCCCCCAGGTGCTCGTGGAGTTCGGCCGCGTCGCGGAAGCGCTTCGTGGGGTCCTTCTCGAGGCAGCGCATCACGGTCATGGATTCCACGAGCGGCACGTCGGGGTTGACCTTGTGCGGAGCGGGCGGAATCTCGCTGCGGTGCTTGTCGCGGATGACGAAGGCGGTGGGGCCGGTGAATGGGAGCACGCCTGTGAGGAGTTGGTAGTAGAGGACGCCGATGGAGTAGACGTCGCTCTCCTTGGCCGCCTCGCCTTCGAACTGCTCGGGGGCCATGTACTGCACGGTGCCCATGACCATGCCGGAGGACATGGTGACGCGCTGGTTGAGCGAGAGGACGCGGGCGATGCCGAAGTCAGTCAGCTTGATGTGTGATTGCAGGATCGGGTCGTCGGGCTGTGCGATGGCCACCAGCACGTTGCTCGGCTTGATGTCGCGGTGGATGAGGTCGAACTGCCGGTGGGCGTGGCCGATCGTGTCGGCGACCACCTCGATGATCGTGCGCTTCTCGTTGAACGTGAGGTTCTTCCGCACCCGCATCAGCCGGTCGAGGTCCGTGCCCTCGACATACTCCATGAAGTAGAGCATGTGCTCTTCGTCGAAGCCGAACACCTGGACGACGTTGGGGTGGCGGAACCTGGCGACGAGCCGTGCCTCGCGCAGGAAGCGCGCGGCGAACTCGGGGTCGCTGCGCAGATCGGGGCGCAGCACCTTCGCCACGTAGATGGCGTCGAGCTTCACGTGGCGCACGCGCCAGAGCTGCCCCATGCCCCCTACGGCCAGGAGATCGAGAAACTCGAAGTCTCCGACCCGTTCGGCGGGCTTGGCCTCTGGCATGGGTGGCGCCTCCGTGGATTCCCCGGCTCTTCATCCTTATACCGACTCCCGGCTCTTGCGTCAAGCGCGATTCACGGAGGGGTGCGACCCGGAATAGCAGGTGGCCCTGCTCCTGGGCAGCGGGTTCCATGTGGCACAGCCGTCCTCGGCTGTGCTTGTGGGCGGGACGTCCCCGTCCCGCGGTCCGCGGCGTGGGGACACGCCGCCCACGATGTCCCCCACAGATGAGAGCGCTGGTGCCGTACGGTCGCCTACTTTCCCGGTTCGCGCCCTTACGGGAGGGGTGTGGGCAGGACGTGTCGGTGGACCGTGGCCCCCCAGGGCACGCCCGAGGGCCGCCCCAGTGACAGCGGTTGGGGCGCTCCTCATTCCGGGACAGGCGGAAGCAATGCGAGTGGGCAGGAACGGAGGCGGATCGCCCGCGGCCATACTTGCTCAACCGAGAGGGGGAGAGAATTGAGCAAGTATGGGCGGAAAGGCCGTAAAGCCGCCCGGATCGCCAAAGCGCCATACTTGCTCAACCGCGAGGGGGAGAGAATTGAGCAAGTATGGGCGGGAAGGCCGTAGAGCTGCCCGGATCGCCAAAGCGCCATACTTGCTCAACCGAGAGGGGAAGAAAAGTGAGCGGGTATGGCCGGTTCGCGGTCGGCCATTGACCGCGGTGGGGCAAACGGGTATTCTTGTGGCGTCTCGGGTCGTCACATTCCAGCGCCAGAGGAGAATCGGCCGATGAAGAACTTCGACGCCCTGCTGCGTCTGGTGGCGCATCAGCCCCGCCGCCGCCTGTCTGTCGCCGTGGCTCAGGACTACACGGTCCTCGAGGCCATTCGCGACGCGGAGGCCCAGGGCCTTGTGCAGGCCGTGCTCTTCGGCGACCGGGAGAGCATCCTCGAGGAGGCTGAGCGCGCCCAGTATGCGGTGCGCGAGGCCGACATCGTGCACGAGCCGGACCCGCTGAAGGCGGCGCTGGGCGCCGTGTCGCTCGCCTCACGCGGCGAGGCCGACATCGTGATGAAGGGCTACCTCCACACCGACGATTTCCTCCGGGCCATCCTCCACAAGGAGCAGGGCCTTCGCACCGGCTCCATCATGAGCCACGTGTTCATCATCGAGAGCCGGGCCCTCGACCGCCTGCTCTTCGTGGCCGACGGGGCGATGAATATCGCCCCGGACCTCGAGTTGAAGGCCGCCATTCTCCTCAACACGGTGCACGTGGCCAGCGCCTTCGGCATCATGCGGCCCAAGGTGGCCGTCATGGCCGCGGTCGAGCTCATCAACCCTGCCATGCCGGCAACCCTGGACGCGGCCGCTCTCGCCCAGATGAGCAAGCGGCATCAGTTTTCGGTGGACTGCGAGGTGGACGGCCCCTTCGCCCTCGACAACGCCGTGAGCGCGGCCGCGGCGAAGCACAAGAAGATCAGCGGCCCCGTGGCGGGCGGGGCGGACGTGCTGCTCGTGCCCAATATCGAGGCGGGGAACATGCTGGCCAAGGCGCTGATCTACATCAGCGGATGCCGGCTGGCGGGGCTGCTCGTGGGGGCGAAGGTGCCCGTCGTGCTCACCAGCCGGGCCGACACGGCGGAGAGCAAGCTCCTGAGCATCGCGAGCGCCGTCTTCGCCATCAACCTTCAGCGCACCCTGTGGCTCAAGGTGGGCAAGGTGCACTACTGACCGCCGGCCTCGGCCGCCTGGCGCTCGATGAGCTTGCGGACGGTGGCGAGGAGCTTCGCGGGGTCCACCGGCTTGTCGAGGAAGGCGTCGGGGCGTTCGCCCATGTAGTCGTGGACGGCGTCGGCGGAGAAGCGGACGCCCGTCTTCTCGGCGATGCCGGTGAGGAGCACGACGGGTATGGCCTTGAGGGCGGGGTTCTGGCGCAGCTCGTAGAGGGCGGCGAAGCCGTCCTTCTTGGGCATCTGGACGTCCATCACGATCAGATCGGGGCGCTCGGCAGCCGCCTTCTCGATCGCGTCGCTGCCATCGCGCCCGAAGACGAACTCGTAGCCCTCGTCCTCGAGGGTCGCCTTGACGAATCGGCGGTTGTCCAGCTCATCGTCCACGATGAGCACCTTCTTGGGTCTGCTGGCCATACTTGCCCTCATACTTTCTGTGTGTCGCGTTGCCGCCGGAGCGGGAGGCAGAGGGTGAAGCTGGTGCCCTTGCCGATCTCGGAGGCGACGTCAATGCGGCCGCCATGCTCTTCGATGATCTTCTGGGTGACGGGGAGCCCGAGGCCGGTGCCTTTCGACCCCTTGGTGCTGAAGAAGACGGTGAAGAGCTTGGCGAGGGTCTCGGGCGACATGCCGCAGCCCGTGTCGCTGACGGTGACGCGGACGAAGGGGTCGGTCGTGGGGGCCTGGGTGCGCACGGTGACCGTGCCGCCGGAGGCGGCGCAGGCGTCAATGGCGTTGGTGATGATGTTGAGCAGGCAGCGGCGGATTCCGCGCGGGTCTACCTCCACAGGGCCCAGGGCGGGGTCGAGTTGGATCGAGAAGGTGACGTTGGCGTTCTCGGCCCTGGCGGCGGTGAGCTCGCAGATCTCGGAGCACAGGGCGCCGAGATCGGCCTCGGCATACTCGGGCTGCCGCTGCTTGGAGTAGGTCAGGAGGTCCCAGACCAGGTCTTCCATGAAGCTGTTGTTGCGGGAGACCATCTCCCAGCCGGTGCGGATGCGTGCCATGTCCTGCGAGTGGAGGCCCTTGTCGAGGATGTAGGCTCCGCCCTTGATGCCCTGGAGGATGTTCTTGATGCAGTGGGTGAGGCCGGCGAGGGTCTGGCCGACGGCAGCGAGGCGCTCGGAGGCCACGACCTTCTCGTGGAGGCGGGCGTTGGCGAGGCAGCCCGCCACCTGGTTCGCGGCGAAGGTGAGCAGCTCGAGGTCGGCCTGGGTGAAGCTGTGCATGCCCTTGAGCGTGTCTATGTGCACGGCCCCGAGCACCTCGTCGCGGAACACGAGAGGCGCGATCATCATCGAGCGGATGCCGAGGCCGACGATGCTCTGGGAGCCGGCGAAGCGCTCGTCGGCGGCCGCATCGCGGCACAGGAGGCCGGCACGCTCGCGCATGGCGCGCTCGAGCGCGGTGTGGGAGATGCCGGCGTCGGCGGCCCGGCCCTTGATGCGGCAGCGGGCGGCGGCCGTGTGGACCTCCCGGCTCTGGGGGTCCACGAGGACGATGAACGCGCGATCGGCGACGCCGAAAATCTCGAAGAGCGCGCCGAGGACGCGGTCCAGAATCTCGGAGGTGCCGAGGGTTCCCGTGGTGGCCCGGGAGATCTCGTAGGCGGCCAGGAGGCGTCGGGCGAGCTGGCGCGGGTCCTCGTTGGCCTGGGGCAGCGCCATCGTGGTGTAGCGCAGAGAGTCGACCGAGCCTACGGCGTTGTAGTCCACATCGGTGCGCACGAGGCGCCGGAGGCGGGTGGCATCGCCTTCCATCTTCGAGGCCGCGCCCTGAGGGGCCGGAGCGACCGAATCGCCCTTGCGCCACAGGATGGTCGAGGCGTCGGTGAGCATCTCCTCGTTCGCGTCGTCCGCGGTGTCCCTGGAGTGAAACGTCAGGTCCGCGTTCCCGATGCCCACGAGGTCGCCGTCGCGCAGGACGCAGCGCTTCTGCTGTTCGTCGTTGACAAAGGTCCCGTTGCGGCTCCCGCAGTCCTCCAGGATCCAGGCGGCGCCCTGGCGGACGATGCGGGCGTGGACCCCGGAGACTCCCGCGTCGGAGATGCAGATGTCGTTCTGCGGGGCGCGCCCGATGCGTGTCTCCACGCCCAGCCGGAAGCGGCGCTCGCCTTCTGCGGTCTGCCAGGTCAACGAAGCCATGCTCTGCCTTTCCTGCTTCGGCCCAGAAGCATCGGCTCCTGCGCCAGCGCGCGTGGCGGACGCTGTCGCATCCGAGCTTCTGGCACCCTGCCTGTCCTTTCAGGGTAGCCATTCGGGGCCAGCTTGTCAACTGCCCCATGGAGACGGCCAAGGGAGCCGCCCGCCGCAGAAGACGCCTGCCCTGGCATCACCTAGCGATGCCAGGGAGGAGCCAGGAAGCTGATGGCCTCCTCGAAGGTCGCCTTGCGTCGGAAGTCGGCCGGGTTGTAGGCGGGAACGGCTGGGTCTGGCTTGTCGGCCCAGTGGGGGTGATGCCGCCCGAAGTAGCTGCCGTAGAACTGGTAATTGCTGTCCACCCAACGGCTCAGGCGCATCAGCTCCATCGCCGTGAGCATCTTCGAGTGGTCGTCCTTGGCGTTCTTCGCGTGCTTGGGGTCGGTGAGAACGGCCATGAGCGTGCTCTGGGCGCAGCCCAGGCTCTTGGGCGGCAGGGCGGCGCCGTTGTAGTTGCCACGGTCGCCCTGGTTGAACGAGGTGAACTCGGGAATGATCGGGCCGGCCAATTGCTTGCTGGCGAGTTGCTCGTAGGAGGTGTTGTAGTACGTCGTCAGTTCGCCGGTGAGCCGGAGGCCGCCGGCGGGCTCCTTGGCGCCGTGGCATAACACGCACTTGGCGTCGAGGATGGGCTGTATGTCGGTGGGGTAGTGGATCACCTGGCCGGCCAGGCCGTCGCCGCCGTTCTCCTGGAGGTCGCACGGCTGGGGCTGGAGGAGGCTCGGCGGGCGGCCGAGAGCCAGGGGCGTGCCGCCGGTGCGCACGGCGGCGGTGCGGCTGTGCTGGCCGTGGCAGCCTGTGCACGAGCGCACTTCGCCGGCGGCGTAGTTCACGTACGTGCGCTCGCGCTGGACCTCGCGGAAGTCCTTGTCCAGAGCCTGGAAGAACAGGCTGCGGCCGGCCGGCACCACGAAGTGGGCCGAGCCGTCCGCCTCGACAGGCACGACGCCCCACTGGACGCGCGGCCAGAGGGCCGCCTTCCAGCTCGAGCTGCTCAGCGACGTGCCCCAGCGCCGGCCCGTGGACCAGTAGCGCGGCACGACCTCGTTGACGCGTAGCCATTTCACCTCGCCTGGGGCCACGCTGTCCATGCCCTGGTACACGTTCTCCACCACGCACAGGGCCTGGTTGGCGGCCGCGTAGCGCGGGTCGCGCACGGGCTCCAGCACGGGCGGCACGGCTCGGGGCACCAGCGCCAGCGGATGCCAGCACGAGAGCGCCGCGTCGGCGTGGACCTTTCGATGAACGCCCTCGGTGTCAATCAGGTACAGGGCGTACGCATTGGGAACGGCCTTGTAGTGATCGGCGGGGTTGGCCTTGAATGAGACCAGGAACCTGCGGTCGCTCACCGGGTACGGGGTGGCGTAGAGGTGCCCCTTCCTGCCTTCCGGGTCGTGGACGTAGTTGCCGTCGGCGGTCAGGAAGTGCCAGCCGGGCTCCGAACGGCGCGCGATGAAAACGTGGGGCGTGATGTTGACGACGGGATAGCGGGTGTCGCCGCGCACGAAGCCGGGCTCGTTGGGGTCGGGCCCGCGCTCGCGCATGCCCATCCCGTAGTCTACAAGCAGAATGGGGCCCAGGCAGCCGCCCTGGGGGAAATGGCACGTGCCCACGCACACGAAGCGGCTGTGGCTGCCGGGAAGGGGCATGGGGTACATGTAGATGGTCGTGTCGTCGTCGGCGAGGCCGTAGAGCTCCTGCGGCCGGCTGCCGTCGGGGTTCATGGACCAGATGGTCTTGGCCACGCGCGCCCCCTTGTCCACGTATTCCCAGCGGTGGTACATCACGCGGCCGTCGTCGAGGGCGATGGGGCAGAACTCGCTGACGGGGCTGCGCGTGAGCTGCTCCACGTTCGTGCCGTCGGCGGCCATGCGGTGCAGCGTGGGCGCCACCAGGTGCGACGAGCCGCCGCACAGCACGGTGCACTCGGAGCGGGTGGAGGAGAAGACGATCCGGCCGTCGGGCAGGTAGTTGGGGTGAATGTCGTCGGTGTGCCAGCCGCGGTTCCAGCGGGCCACCTTCTCGGCCTCATCGGGGGGCGGGAACGACACCTGACGCAACCCCTTGCCGTCAATGCCCACCTCCCAGATGCGGAAGCCGGCGCCCGGGTTCTCGCGGAAGTCGAAGAGCACCCGCTTCGCGTCGAACGACAGGCTGATCTTGCCGATGAAGCCCTTGCCGCCGGGCAGGGCGGCAGCTGTCACCACGGGCCGTTCCGCCTTGGTCCGCACGTTGTAGATGTAGATGCCGTTCTCGGGCACGAAGCGGTCGGGGCTGGTGCCGTTATTGATGTCCGTGTAGTAGTGGTCGGACGAATAGGGCTTGCGCTTGACGAACACGATCTCCTCGAAGCCCAGGTCCTCGACGCCCACGGGCGCCTGGGACATCACGGGGCCGGCCCCCGCCGCCGCGGCGGTCTCGCCGGCCGAGGCCGCGCTCCAGCAAGTGCATAGGGCCATCGCGCAGAACACGAGCACAAGCCTGATTCCACTGCACATGCGTGCTCTCCGGTACCCAAGCATCGGCAGCGGGAATATGAAACGTCGCCAGAAGCGAGTGTATGCCGCCCCGTGCGGCGTGTCAAGCGGGGCAGTGAAGCCGGGGCGAGGGTGTCCGGGGCGGGCACGCACCGCGCAGGAGGCGGGCAGGCACCCTGCCCGGCCGGGCCTCGCAGGCGCGACGGTTGCCCCTCAGCCCAGCGGCCCCGCACGCCGCCTACCCGGCGCCGAGGGCCGAGGCGAGAACGTCGGCGGCGCGGTCAACCTCCTGGGGCGAGACGACGAGCGGCGGCTGAAGCCGGAGCACGTTGCCGAACACACCGCCCAGGCCGACGAGCACGCCGGCCTCGCGGCAGACGCGGCGGACCTCGCGGGCCTCGGCGTCGGCGGGGGTCTTCGCGGCGTCGCGGACGAGTTCGATGCCGACCATGAGGCCCTTGCCGCGCACGTCGCCGACGAGCGGGCACTTGCCGCGGAGAGCGGCGAGGCGGCGCATCAACTGGTCGCTGCGCTCGGCGGCCCGCTCGGGCAGCCGCTCGCCTAGCATCACGTCAAGGTTGGCGAGGCCCGCCGCGCACGACACGGGGTTGCCGCCGAACGTCGAGAGATGATCGCCGGGCGCGAAAGCGTCGGCCACGCCGGGACGTGCGATGAAGGCGCTCAGGGGGAAGCCGTCGGCGATGCCCTTCGCCAGGCACAGGATGTCGGGCTCCACGCCGTAATGCTCGATGGCAAAGAGCTTGCCCGTGCGCCCGAAGCCGCACTGCACCTCGTCGGCGATGAACAGCGCGCCGTCCTTGCGGACGATCTCCACGGCCCTCTGGAAGTACTCAGGCGGGGGGACGATGATGCCCCCCTCCCCCATCACCGGCTCGGCCACGAAGGCGGCCACGTCGCCCGCGGTCTGGTAACGCAGCACGTCGGCCATCGCCTCGGCACAAGCAACTCCGCAGGCCGGGTAGCTCAGCTTCAGCGGGCAGCGGTAGCAATAGGGCGCGGGCGCGAAAGCCACGCCCGACAGGTAGGGGCCGAAGCCTTTCTTCCGGCCGCGATTGCCGCTGATCGAGAGCGTGCCCACGGTGCGGCCGTGGAAGCTGGCCGTGAGCGCCACCAACTCGTGCCGCCTCGTGAACTGCTTGGCGAGGCGCACGGCCCCCTCGATGGCCTCGGCGCCGCTGTTGCCGAAGAAGCTCTTCTGAAGGGCGCCAGGCGTCACCTCGGCCAACCGCTTCGCCAGCTCGGCGGCGCGGGGGTTGTAGTAGACGTAGGTGCAGCAGTGCACCAGCTTCTCCATCTGCTCGCGCGCGGCGGCGAGCACCTTCGGGTGCCCGTGGCCCGCGTTCACCACGGCGATGCCGCTGAAGCAGTCGAGATACTCTCGCCCGTCGGCGCCCGTCACCGTGCAGCCCGCGGCCCGCACCACCTCGATCGGCTCGAAGCCCGCGACCATGCTGGTGATGAGATACCGGTCGTAGAGCTCTTTGGCACCCATCGAGAACACCTCCTGCTATCGTGTGATAGGACCGATAGGGTTCCGAGTGAACACCTTCTCGAAGGTCATATCCGTCCTATTCGGTTGGCACCCGCAGCACCTTCACCCCATATGGCCCCGCCAGCATCGTGGCGGCGGGGTCAACCGCGGAGCCGTGCTCGGCATCGGCCACGGACAGCTTGCCTGCGGGCAGGCGCACTTTCGACGCATCGAGGCGCACGGCCGCCTTCACGTCGTCGGCCGCCCAACTGGCCAGGATGACGAGCGCCTCGCGGGCCGCCGGCTTCGCAAGCACGATCCACTTCACCTGGGCCGGCTCGACGCCCAGCACGGGCTCGTCGGCCCAGTAGTTGTGCACCGTCACCGCGTCGGTGCCGTAGCCGAACTGGCGGACGAGGTCGTAGAGCTTGCCGCCGTTGGATTGGATTTCGTGGACCATCCTCATGCCCCATTCGGCGCGGTACTGGAGCTCGCTCGGAGTCCCGCCTTCAGGCGGTCCTGCCCTCTCGAAGACCTTGTTGGTCGTCCCCGTGACGGGATAGAGCGTGAGCGGGTAGTTGCCGGTCTGGAGGCCGATGGTCTCGGCCTGGAGCCATTCGGGGCTGAACGGCTGGGCCGAGCCGAGTTCGTGGTCGAGGTTGGCCGTCGCCCAGGTGTGAATCGGCAGGACGAGGGTGTTGGTCATGTGGTTCACCCATTCGAGCGGCTCGGAGCGCTTCTTCCGCCATTCCTGGAGCAGGTTCCACACGCGCTTCTGGTATTCCCGCTGGTTCCAGAGGATCACAGCGGGTTGAATCGTGCCGTCCTCGGTCACATAGGCCGCAGAGGTGAGGGGGTTCATGCTCGAACGCGGATACGTGTTGTCCCAATACAGGCTCATCCCCCGCTTCAGCCACTCATTGGCTACGTAGCAGCCGAAGTCCTGGTAGCTCCGGCAGAAGTTGACGGTTGCGGCGGGGCCGGTGTTGCGTCCGCCGCGGAAGATGCTCTCGTCGGGCTGCGTGAGCGGCCCGCGGCGGAAGGCGAAGGGCTCGACGGTCCACTCGTCGGCGTAGACCTTCCACTCGTCGCGGGCGGTGCAGCCGGCCATCTCCTCCTGGTAGACGGTGAGCGGGCGGTTCGGCCCCACATCCTTCGCCCGCCCGGCGAAGTGCATCACGCTGCCCAGCCAGGGCCACGTGCCGTGGGCGGGGGGCGGGTTGTGCTGCTTGTCGTAGGCGGCGAACCAGTCGGCGTCCACCTTGCCGGTCGCGCGGGCCTCGGCGATCTTGTCGGCAATCGCCCAATTGTTGCGATAGGGGGTCTGGTACGAGCAGCACAGCCCGCCGAAGGGCACGACGGCGAGGCCGGTGGGCAGGTCTGGCAGCTTGGCCCGCCAGCCGCCCGGCATCGGCTTCGTCGGCGAGGCCTGAAGGCCGAACACGAGCGTCCGCGGCTCCTTCAGCGTCACCGGCTGGTTGATCAAGTGGACCCGCAGGATCACTTTGTCGCCCTCGCGGATGACCTCCTGGAGTGGCTCCTTGTGGTCCTTGCGTGTGACCCACCCTTTGTCGTTCTCGGCGAACCAGGCGAGGCCGCGATTGGGGTTGCCGAGCCAGATGTAGGCGGTGAAGGCGTTCCGCCAGCTCTTGCCGCGGTGCCCCTTGCGGCTGTCCCACACGACCCCTTGACCTTCGGGCACGGCGCCCGCGAAGTTCTGGCGGAGCGTGTCGGTCGTCTCGTGCAGCAGCCGTGCCTCCGATGCCTTGAGCGGAATGTCCAGCCACAGGCGCTCGATCTCATCGGGCTTCGGGCCGGGCAAGAGCGTCATCTCCACCCGCATGCAGCCGTCCATCTCGATAGTGGACTTCGTGGCGAGTTTCAGGGCAGCCGCAGCGCCTGTCGCCTCGAACACAGCCTGAGTGCGCCCTGTGCTCGTAAACTTACCACCCGCTTTGTCCCACTTCCTCTCGTTTCCCCCCATCCAACAGCGCAGACTCATGGGCGCAGCGAGGAGTTCCCTCCCATTGGCTACCACTGATTCCCAAAGGCCGAAGCCATTCATCTGGTGCGTGCGGCCCACGACCGATGCCTCCTGCCACCTGGCCGCCACGGGCGTGAAGGGTGGATGGACGTCGTCCGTGATCCCCAGTTCGCTGCCCGCCCACGGGAACGCCTTGTGATCGAAGGTGAAGGCCCCGCCTTCCGTCGTCTTCCCCGTCTGGTCAACCACCGAGGCGACAAGCGAGTGGAGGCCCTCGCCGAGGCGCGGGAGCTCAAGCCAGGATGCTTCGGCGCTGAAGGTCACCTTCTTGCGGAGAAGTTCCTTGCCCGTGGGGGACTTGAGTGTGAGAACGACCTGCTGAAGGGTGGAGGGTTCGGCGTTCGGGATGAGGCGATAGTGGAGCTTGCGACTGCTGGGGAAAAACATGCCCTCGATCTCGACGGGGGCGAGCCGCACCTCGCGGTTCAGCTTCGAGGGGTCGCGATAGCGCCAGAAGGCGTTGGCCACCTCTTCGGGCAGGAGGGCCTTGCGGTAGACGAAGACCTCGTCCACAATGGCCTCGCCGAACTGGATGGTGTCGGAGACGCCCTTGTTGCCGGGTGTGGCGAGGCTGGCCGCGGTCGAGCGGGCGACGAGGCGGCCATCGAGGTAGAGGCACACCTCGCGGCCCCGCCACGTGATGACCGCGTGGCGCCAGCGGCCCTCGTAGAAGTCGTCCTCGACGTTCAGGAACTCCAGGCCGCCCTGGGGGTTGGCGTAGTACAGCGAGAGGGGCCGCCCCGGGTCGCCGCCGTTGAAGATGTAAAGGGTGAAGCCCCAGCCGATCGAGACGAAGCCGCGGTTGCGATCCGACCAGTTGTTCACGCCATAGGGCTGGAACCAGAACTCGAGCGAGCCCTGATTGAGGTCGAGGAGGCCGGGGGCCGAGAGGGTGAGGCCGCCGACAACGCCCTGGTTCCGCACGCCCTCGGCGAATCGGGTCTTGGCGCCGCCCACCTTGAGCTCGGGAGGGCCGTACGTGGGGATGAGGGTCTCATCCAGCGGCAGGTAGACGGCCGGCTGGTGCCCGGTGAGGAACAGAGGTTCTGAGATCGGCACGGGCCAGGTCGCGGTGCGGCGCGTCCAGGCCGTGTTCTCGCGCTCCCAGAGGCGGAAGACGTTGCGGTGGATCCTCACCTCGTCGAGAAGCCCGACGAGACCGGCGGAGCCGGCGGCGTCGTTGCCGATGAAGAGGGGGCAGGGCTCCGCCTCCTCGTCGCCGTGGACAGCGAGCCCTTCGCCCCACTGGATGCCCACAGAGGCCACCTCGCGGCCATCCAGGTAGAGGCGGCGATAGACCGCCGAGATGCCCGCCACGTGAACCCACTTGCCCAGGGGCACGACGCCCGGCGGGCTGGAGGTCACAGTGCGGCGCCCATAGTAGAGGTTCGTGGTCTCCAGGTGCAGCGCACCTTGGGCATCCACGAAGAGGCCGAAGCCCTTCGTCCTGTCCACCTTCGGGTCGTAACGGGCATCGGTGTCCACGACGGCTGGCCTGTGGACGATGTAGGCCGTCCTGTCGGGATAGCGTTCGAGCTTGAGCCAGGCCTCGATGGCCACAGTGCCGCCGAGGTAGGGCTTCTTCGGCGCGACCTTCATGGCCCCCTTGCCCGAGAGCTTGAGCGCACCGCTGAAACGGCCTTCGGGTGCGGCGGCCGCGTCGCCGACAAGTTCGGCCTTGCCCGTCTCGCCGATGGCCTGGGAGGGATCGGGCGGGTCGAAGCGCAGCAGCAGATGCGTCTCGGCGTCGGCCTCATAGGGCCGCCAGAAGGCGGTCTGCGTGGCCAGGGCGGTGGCGGCCAGACTGGCCGCCAGGCAGCACGGGAGGGCGAGACGGCGCTGCGTCATGCCCGGCTCCTCCGTCGAGGGCCAAAGAAGCGAGGGAGCGAGGGCACACGAGGCCCCGGCTCCCTCTTGCCAAAGCGTGCCGAGAGGCGCCCGAGGGCGCGCTCACATGCGGGCAGACTTCAGGTAGCTGTCGCTATAGATGATGCGGTTCATGAGGACGTCGGCCGAGATGGCGGCGTCCATGATGTCGGTGTCGAGCACGTCAATGATGGCGGCATCGAGGCCGTAGGCCTGGAGCATGACGAGGCAGGTGCGGTTGATGAGGGGCCGCTGGCTGGTGCCCTGCGAGATGTTGGAGAGGCCGACGATGGTGCTGGGGGCGGGGTCGCACAGGACGGTCTTGATCTGGCGGATGACCTCGCAGATGTAGAGGGGCTGCTTCTGGTCCACGGTGACGGGGAGCACGATGGGGTCAATGAAGACCTTGGGCATCTCGAGCCCGTGTTCCATGGCCTTGGCGACGATAGTCATGGCGATTTCGACGCGCTTGTCAATGTTCTGCGGCACGCCCTCGACGTTGATGGTGAGGCACACGAGGGCGGCGTTGTGCTGGACGGCGAGGGGCATGTAGACGTCGAGCTTCTCGGGGTCGCCGCTGATGGAGTTGATCATGAGGGGCCGCCCGTCGGTGACTTCGAGGCCGGCCTGGATGACAGGGAGCTTCTGGCTGTCGAGGGCGATGGGGGTCTTGCAGGCCTGCTGCACGCAGTCCACGAGCCAGCGCATGGCGGCTTCCTGGTCGGCGGCAGCGGTGCCCACGTTGATGTCGAGGTAGCGCGCGCCCTGCTCGGTCTGACGCTGGGCGAGGTCGGCGATAACGGCCTTGTCCTTCTTCTGGATGGCCTTGCGAACGTCCTTGAACATGCCATTGATGCGTTCCGCAACCGCGATCATGCACGTGCTCCTTTCAGGGGTGGGACTTGTGCGACCCGTGGGACTCGTGGGACAGATGGGACCCACGGGTCGCACGGGTCCCACCGGTCCCACAGGGCTTGGGTATCACCCCTGCAAGCCCTTGAGCGCCTTCTTGACGGCGGCGACAGCCTTGGGGTGACGCATGCGGAGGATGTCGCATCCGGCCTGGGCCAACGCGATGGCGGTGGCGGCTTCCCACATGGGGCCGCGGAGGGCCTGGGCGCCCCACTCGGGGGCCTCGGCGTCGGGGATGCGGGCCTCCTTGGCGCGCCAGGCCTCGTAGCCGACGTCGCAGATGACCGGCATCATCATCATCTTGTCGCCGCCGAGGGCGGCCAGGCGCTGGCGCTCCTGGATCGAGTAGGCGTACTCGATGCCATAGCCGAGGGCGCCCGAGGTCTGGAACATCACGATGCGGTCGGCCGGCAGTTCCATCTCGGTGACGAGCGTGTTCACCTGCTTGGCGATGTTGATGTCGAGAGGCGCGAGGTTGATGAGGTTGTGGCCGTCGGCGATGCAGGAGGCCACGAGGCGCTTGTAGTTGTCCTGCTTGGCGCACCCGATGAGGATGCGCTCGCCCTTGGTGGCACCGCTGATCTTGGGCAGCACCTCGTTGTCCTTGGCGTCAATGCCGCAGCCCCAGACGATGAGGGGCACGCCCACGGCGCCGAGCACGGCTCGCACGGCCGCCACGGCCTCGTCGGCCGAGCGGTTCGCGCCGTCGGGGTCAATGCCGTCGAGCTTCACGCAGATGAGGTCGGCGCCGAACTCCTCGACACACTTTTTCGCCCAGGCGGCGGGGTTGCCCAGCACGTCGCCGTAGGGTGCCTTGAGCGTGTCGGGCCAGCCCTCGGGGGCCACGTCCAGCACGTCCATGGCGATGAGCACCTTGTGCCCCACGGCGCCGTCGCTGTCCATGAAGGGCAGGGTCTTGGCCCCGCCGATCTGGTGGACGACGGTGCGGGTGCCGCCCTGGTCGCGGGTGGCGCCCAGGGTGACCACGTTGACGCCGGCAGGGTAACTGTCCTTCAGTGCGGGAAGCGGCATTCCGTCTCCTCCTTGCAAGAGTGCATGTTTCCTGGGCTAACCCCTCTTCACGCTGGTTCGGCCGGGGACTTCCTGGCCGAGGATACGGCACACGCTGGCGAACATGGGGCTGTCGGCGGGCAGTTCGCGGAGCGAGCGGCCGGCCGCGGCGGCCTCGGCGATCCCCGCGTCCACAGGGATTTCGCCGGCGATGGGCAGCCGCGCCGCGGCGATCCGCTCGCGGATGGCCTCGGGCACGCCGGCCGGCGGCACGCGGTTGAGCACGACGGCCTTCTTCTTGACCGTGATGTGCAGCTTGCGTGCCAGCGCGGCGATGCGCTGGACGGTGTCGGCGCCCACCACGGTGGGCTCGGTGACGATGAGCATCAGGTCCACCGCGCCGTCGGTGCGGCGCGAGAGGTGCTCCATGCCGGCCTCGTTGTCAATGACCACGTAGGGGTAGTCGTCGGCCACGCGCTCGAGGTAGCGGCGGAGCAGGCTGTTGACGAAGCAGTAGCAGCCGGGCCCCTCGGGGCGGCCCATCGTCAAGAGGTCGAAGCCCTTGTGCTCCGAGATGCACTGCTGAATCTTGAACTCGACGAACTGGTCCTTCGACATGCCGCTGGGGATGGCGTCCTTCTTCTCGAGCGTCTCCTCGCGGATGTCGGCGACCGAGGCGTCCACTTCGACGCCCAGCATCGCGCCCAGCGTGGCGTTGGGGTCGGCGTCCACGGCCAGCACGGGGCGCTGGCGCTGCTCGCTGAGGCAGCGCACGGCGAGCGCAGCGAACGTGCTCTTGCCCACTCCCCCTTTGCCGCAGATGGCGATTCGACAGGCCACGGCTGAACGTCCTACTTCGCTGCGCTGACCGGGTCGTTGCGCGGCACGGCGACGGAGGGGAACTTCTCGACGTCTGTGTGCGGGATGAAGTTGGCCGAGACGAACTCGTCCATGTACTTCGGATTGGTCATCAGGTCCACGTAGGTCATCATGCGGGCGACGCGCTCGATGCGCGCGAGGGCCTCCTCGGAGAGGAGCGCGGCGCGCGCGCCGGCCACTGCGGTGTTGCCCACGAAGTGGATACGCTCGGGCGGCACGTCGGGCAGCATGCCCAGGGTGATGGCGTTGCGGATGTCGAGGTAGTTGCCGAAACCGCCGGCGAGGTAGATGTGGCGGATGTCGCCCATCTCCACGTTCACAGACTTCACGAGGGTGGAGATGGCCGCATAGATGGCGGCCTTGGAGCGAATGAGGTTGCTCACGTCGGCCTGGGTGATCACGATGTCGTCGTCCACCGCCGTCTGGCCTTTGGGGACGACGATGAACTTCAGGCTGCCGTCGTCCTGCACGAGCTGGCGCGCATTGCATCTGGGCTGGAAGCGGCCGTTGCGGCCGAGGATGCCGGCGCGGAACATCTCGGCGAGCAGGTCGAGCAGGCCCGAGCCGCAGAGGCCGCGGGCCGGTCGGTTGCCGATGGTCTGCACGAGCACGCCGCAGCCGGGGGTGATGCGCACGCGCTCGATGGCCCCGCGGGCGGCCCGCATGCCGTACTCGACGCCCACGCCCTCGAAGGCCGGCCCGGCCGAGGCCGAGCAGCACACCATCCAGTCCCTATTGCCCAGCACCACCTCGCCGTTGGTGCCCACGTCAATGAAGAGGCACAGGTCGGGCTGTTCGTCGAGGCGGATGGCCACGGCGCCGCCGGTGATGTCGGCCCCCACGTAGGCGGCCACGCTGGGCAGCGTGTAGAGGATGCCGCGCGGGTTGATGCGCAGGCCCACCTGGGCGGCGCGCAGGGGCGGCACGAAGTTCGCCACGGGAATGTACGGCTCCTTGCGGATGCCGACTGGGTCGAGACCGATGAAGAAGTGGATCATCGCCGTGTTGCCGGCGGCGACCACGCAGGTGATGTCGGTGGGCGCGATCTTGTTGCGCCGCACGAGGATTTCGATCAGTTCGTTCAGGTCGCCGACGATCAGGCGCTGAAGCTCGTCGAGCGCGTCATGCTCCTCGGCGAACATGATGCGGCGAATGTAGTCCTCGCCGTGCTTCATCTGCGAGTTGTACTTCGCCTCGCTGTCCACGATCCGCGCGTTCACGAGGTCCACGAGCTGCACCACGACGGTGGTGGTGCCGATGTCAATGGCGAGGCCCAGGTTGCGGCCCGAGGTGTCGCCAGGCTCGACTTGGACGACCTCAGTGGTGGCGCCGCGGCGGCCGATGGTGGCGGTGACGTCGTAGCCGCTGGCCGTGAGGATGCCGCTCAATTCGCGCAGCACGGCGAAGCCGGTCTGAAGGCTCGCCTCGGGCTCGTGCTTGAGGATCGCCTGGTAGAGGCGCTCGTGCCCTGCCAGGGGCGAGTCGAGGCTGGGGCGTTCGAGGGGCAGGTGGTACTTGCGCACCAGGGGGTCGTGGGGGAAGCCGGCGCCCTCGATGAGCGAGAGCATGCCGAAGCGCTCGGCATCCTCGTCGCCCAGAATCTGCCCCTCCTCCAGCCGCGTCTCGGGCGGAATCTCGACCTCGAGGTCGCCGTGCACGGTGGACTCGCAGGCCAGCACGTAGTTCTGGCGGATTTCGTCGCGATCGAGCAGCGTGGTGGGCTTGGAGTGGATGGGGCCGCTGCGCACGATCACGCGGCACTTGCCGCAGATGCCGTCGCCCCCGCACAGGCTCGAGATGTATAGCCCCGCCTTCTGGGCCGCGGCGAGAATGGTCTCGCCCCGCTCGACGTCGGCCGTGCGATCGTCGGGCGAGAAGTGGACGCGGCAGATGGGAGACTTGTCGGGCATGGGGTCTACCTGAGGCGCGAGCCATCACGTGGGATGGGACGGATAGGGCCGATAGGACAGATGGGATGCCGTGCGTGCTGGCGTCCTATCGGTCCAGTCTGTCCCATCCGCCCCATCGAGCTAGGTGCAGTGCTCACTGGTTCGTCCACACCTGCTGGAGGAACTTGGGGATGAACGAGGCCTCCTTGGGTCCCACGAGCACCTGCCAGCCGGTGGCCTCTTCGATCTTGCCGGAGAGGACGGCGACGTAGCCGGGGATGATGAGCTTGCGGTGCTTCACCTTGTCGGCGACGCCGCTCTTGTCTATCGCGTCCTTGATGGTCTTCTCGTTCAGCTTGTCGCCGCTGTAGGCGGTGAGGACCGAGAGGCCCTCGGTGTTGACGGCGAGGATGTACGAGGGCACGCGGCTGGCCTCGACCTCGCTCTCGACGCTGTAGTAGGTGAGCGAGAAGTTGGTGGTGAACATGACGGGCGCGTTGTCGCCGGGCTCGCCGATCGGGTAGAGCTTGGGCTCGACCTGGATCGGCTTCTGCGGGTCGGTGTAGATGTTCTGGCGCGCGGTGAGCAGCGGGAGCACCTGCCAGGGCTCGTCGCCGCGGATGACCACAATGCCGGCGTACTTGAGCAGGTAGGTGGTCGCCTGCATCATCTCGTCGAAGGGGTCGGCCTCGGTGGCGAAGGCGATGGGCGGATGCCCGAGCGGGCGGAACTGGCGCTTGAGGGCGGCGCGACGGTGGAGGGTAAGCGCCTGGAGCGTGCCCTTGATGTCGCGGGCGCCGGGGTCAATGACGATCTGGTCGGCGCCGGCCTTCTTGACCTTTTCGACGAGGTCGGCCGTGGCTTCGAGGCCATCGCCTTTGACGACCAACGGGCACTTGAGCTCCTTGGCCACGGCGGCCATGGCCTCGGCGTTCGTGGCGTCGGCGCCGCACAGCAGCGGCTTCTGGGCGGCGATGGGGGCGGCGGCAGCCTTCATGGCGGCGGCCGAGCCGGTGATAAGGACCAGGGCGTACTCGCTCTTGTCGGCGATGGCCTTGGCCGCCTTGGCGAACGTGGCAGGGTCGCCGCTCTCGTTCTCGAGTGCGAGGAGGTTCACCTTGAGGTGCTGGCCGACGCGGTCGAACTGGAGCTTGTTGGTTTTTTCGATCCTGGCGGCCAGGGCGGCGTCGTCGAGCTTGTCGGACACGCGGATGGCGATGCCGCAGGGGTAGTGGAACTTCTCGTCGTGGCGGAAGAGCTGGGTCTCGTTGCCGATCTTGATCTCTTTGGCGCCCGTGCCGATGGCCACGAGCTGGATGGGCGGCGCGGCGGCGGCGCCGAGCTTGTCCTTCGCCTCCTGGCTCACATCGGGGCATTCTTCGAGCTTGGCCTTCTTCTGCGCGATCAGCATGGCAAAGGCCAGGCAGGTCGGCTGCCCGCACTTGCGGCAGTTCGTGCGCGGTAGCAGCTTGAAGATGTCCATCGCCGTCAGAGCCATGGCACTCTCCTTTCAAGAGGAAGCGGCAAGCCGCAGGCTACAAGCTTCGGAACCCCGCTCTTCTGGCCTGTGGCCTGCCGCTTGTAGCTGGTTCAGAACATCGGGTCCATCGTCGTGGCCGGGTGGCCGACCTTGGCCAGGTGCTCCATCACCTGCTCCTCGGTGGTCCCGACGGTTTCGTCGGCGATCATGTCCACGAAGTTCTCGATGCCTTCTTCGGCGGCGCGGGCGTTGAGGCGCTCGCGCACGGTCTCCTTGAGCTTCTTGGGCATCCAGACGATGCGCTTGAAGCCGCCGTCGGCCGAGATGAACTTTCTGGAGCTGATGTACATTTTCGAGTGGCCGAGGAAGCCGGGCGTCTGGTTCCCGCCGCCGACCGAGCCGGCGAGGGTGGAGAACTTCATGCCGCAGGGCGTCATGTCGGGGTGGTCGCGGTCCACGATCATGATGCCGTTCGTCATCGGGAGCACGGCCGAGATGCACTCGAAGCAGCCGCAGCTCGTCATCGGGTCCACCATCATCGAGTAGGCGCTGAAGCGCTCGAGCTTCTGGTTGGACTTTTCGAAGACGAACCTGTTGACGCTCTCCCACTGGCCGAGGCGCTCGTCGGTGGCGTTCTGCTTGGGCACGGGCTGATTGGGGCCGGTGGGCACGATCTCGTAGGCGGCGCGGCCGTCGAGCCAGTTGTAGGCGCCGCACAGGCCGGGGTGCTCGGGCGTGATGATGCAGATGTGGTTGGGCGCGAAGCTCTGGCACAGCGAGCAGGAGTAGAAGACGTCCACCGACTCGTCGGTCATGCCGGCCATGCGGGCGTCGCGCTCGGCGTAGGCGGCGCGGGCCTCGGCCAGCACGCGCTCGACCTCGGCCTTCTCGGTGAAGATGGTCACCTGACACTTGTCCACGATGGCCGAGTACTCCTCGCGCAGCTTGGCGTGGAGGATGGTGCCGATGTGCTTGAGGCGCAGCCCCGCCTGGAAGGCCTCCTTGGAGAAGCGAATCCAGTTCGAGTCGCGCTGGCCCATGTGGAACAGGCCCTGGGCGCAGTTGAGGAAGGTGTGGATCTGGCGCTCCAGGATCGGCTCGAAGTCGTGCTGCATCTTGGCGCCCGACACCTCGACGAGGATGCCGAGCGGGATGCATTCGCCCTCTTTGAACCCATCCACCTCCTTGCCCACGACGGTGATCCTGCCGTCCTCGACCGTGTCGGTGGGCAGGGTGCGCACGTATTCGAAGCACGGCAAGTCCACCTTGGGGTTGCCGGCTTCGATCTGCATGTCTTCCTTGCGGATGCGCTCGCCCTCGAAGGCGGGGCCGAAGCGCACGGGAATGTCCACCGACGATGGCACGACCTTGAGTCCGCGAACGATGAAGGCGCGCTTCACCATCTCGTCGTGCCTGACGTTGGGCACCACGTGCTCGTAGAGGCAGACGCCCGTGGGCAAGATGGCGGGGATGTTAGTGTCGGCGAGGACGGGGAAGCCGTAGTTGATGGCGCCCGCGGCCGTGGCGTACCACTCGTCGGTCACGTGGCCGAGGGCGAGCACGAAGGCGAAGACGCGGTATTTGTTGTAGAGGAGCATGCGGCGGAAGTCGCCGGGCGCCACGCCGCCGAACGACAGGGCGGCGCGGGCGGCGAAGCCGAGGGCGAAGGTGGCGGCCGAGATCTCCTTGCCGAAGGGCACCAGGCGGGTTTCCCAGCCCATTTGCACGTTTTCCTCGGCGAGCTGCTCGGCGAAGCTCTTGCCGCCCGTTTCGGCGCACATGAAGACGTAGATCGAGTTTTCCTGAAGCTCGCGGGCGATGTTCACGGCAGTCTTGTTGTCGGGCGCCGCGCCCACGATGGCCGCGAAGCCGGGGGCCGTGCCGTCCACGAACTCGATGCCGCGCTCACGCATGATCACGTCGTCGGCCGCGCCGAGCCAGATATTGCCGTCGGTGGGCGCCGCCGTGCGCGTGTAGGGGCACTTGTCGGGGTCAATGTACTTGAGGGCCTCGTAGATCTCTTCGGCCCACAGCGTGGCCATGCCGGCGTCGAGCGTGTGGCCGAGGTAGGGCACCCAGTGTTCGCCCTTGACCTTGGGCGGCAGCAACTCGCGGGCGCTCTTGAGCACGCGGCGGCAGTCGGCCAGCGTCTTCACCTCTTCGCCCGTGGTGCCGTAGATGATGGGCAGGTAGTAGCCTGTGTTGGGCAGTTCGACCGCCGCGCTCTCGGGGTGCGAGCCGAGGGCCTCTTCGAGAGCCCGCTCGGCCTTCTCGACCAGCGTGTAGGCGCCGTTGATGGCCGCGGTGGCGATGATGCGGGACATCCGAACCTCCTAGTCGAAAGTCGCGAGTCGAAAGTCACAAGTCGAAAGTCCAGAGCCCCAAACCCGAAAGCCTGGCCGTTGCATGCCGGCTTTCGACTTTGGACTAGAACTTCAGTTGCCGCCTCGCCTCCATGTCGTAGAGCACACGCTCGCCGGGCTTGTCAATGCCCAGGGCGGTGCGCTTGGCATTGATGTGGTCAATCATGGCCGCGGCCATGCCGCTGGGGGTGAGGCCGAAGGCCCACTTGCCGCCCGTCTCGGCCTCGATATCCTGCGTGAGGTATTTCACGACGTTGGGGCTGCCGTAGACGGGCAGCGTGATGCCGAAGGCGACGAAGGCGCCGGACGAGACGAAGTACTGGCCGATGGCGATGGCCTTCTCGTTCATCCACTCGAAGCAGGCGCCGGCCACGGGCAGCGCGCTCAGGTCGTCGCCCAGCCCGCCCTCGTGCACCATCTCGGTGCAGGCGATGAGGATGCGCGAGTTGTCCACGCACGAGCCGGCGTGGAGGACGGGGGGCATGCCGACGGTTTCGCACACTTCGCGGAGGCCGGGGCCGGCCGCCTCCATGAACTCGGGCAGCAGGAAGCCGCTGCGGCCGCACTCCAGGGCCGCGCAGCCGGTCTCGACGACGAGCACGTCGTTGGCCACCAGCTCTTTGACCAGCTCGAGGTAGGGCTGTTCGCCCTTGGCGATCTTCGGCTGAGTGCAGCCCACCACGCCTGCGACGCCGCGGATGCGGCCGTTGATGATGTTCTCGTTGAGCGGGCGGTAGGACGCGCGGAAGCTGCCGCCGAGCATGTACTTGATGGCCTCGTGGCTGAAGCCGGCGATGGCGGGGGAAGCCTCGCTGGGGATCTTCACCCGGGCCTGGTCGCGCTTCGGGAAGGCAGCGATGGCCTCGCGCACGATCTTCTTCGCCGTGTCGAGGGCGTGGTGCTCCTCGAACTCGATGTGGGTCGCCCCGCGAATCCGCGCCTTGGGGCTCGTGGTGATGCAGCGGGTGTGGAACTTCGCGGCCAGCGCCACGTCGCCCTGCATGATGCACTGCACGTCCACCACCATGGCATCCACGGCGCCGGTGGCGATGGCGAGTTCCTGCATCTTCATGTGGCCGGCCACGGGGATGCCGTGGCGGATGAGCAATTCGTTGGCCGTGCAGCAGATGCCGGCCACCACGATGCCCTTCGCCCCCACCGCCTCGGCCTCCTTGAGCAGTTCGGGGTCCTGCGAGGCCAGGGCGACCATTTCCGAGAGGATCGGCTCGTGGCCGTGGACGATGACGTTGACCTTGTCGGCCTTGAGGACGCCCAGATTGATCTCGCCGAGCACCGGCTTGGGGGTGCCGAACAGGATGTCCTGAAGCTCGGTGCCGAGCATCGAGCCGCCCCAGCCATCCGCCAGGCTCACGCGCTGGCCGTGGAGGAGCAGGCTGTGGTAGTCCTGGTCCACGCCCATGCCGGTGCGGTGCATGGCCTCGACCACCTCGCGGTCAATGGCGCGGGGGGTGATGCCCAGCCTGCGCCACAGCTCCTGGCGGGGTTTGGGCGCGCGCTGGGTCATGATCTGGTGGCCGTGCGGCTTGCCGAATTCGGCCAGGGCCAGCTCGCCCACGGCCAGGGCCAGGTCCTCCTTGCTCTTGCCGCTGGGGTCAATGCCCATCGCGAGGGCGATGGAGTGGAGTTTCTTCGTGTCTTTGATCTCGTAGCCGGGAGCCTCGCCTTTGGCGGTGGCGATCACCAGCTCGCACACGGCGCGGCCGTGGTCGCTGTGGGCCGAGGTGCCGGCCGCGATGGTGCGCAGGAAGCCGCGGGCCACAATCGTGTCGGCGTCGGCGCCGCACACGCCCGTTCTCGGCTCGCCGCCGAAGGGGTTGACCTGGCATGGGCCCATGTTGCAGTGGCGGCAGCACAGGCCGCTGCGCCCGAAGCCGCACTGGGGGAGCTGGGATTCGTAGCGGTCCCAGGTCGTCTCCAGGCCGCAGGTCGCCATGTCCTCGAGCATGGCCAGCGACATCGTGTCGCTCGGTTTCTTCTCGTCTGCCATCAAGCTTCTCCTTGTGGGTGGCCTAGTTGGCTCCGCCCTTGCCTTTCTTGGCCTTTCGTTTGATCTTGCGTTCGATGCGCCGCTGTTTCTTCGAGGTGCCCGGCGCGGCGGGCTCGGGTGCCGCGGGGGCAGGTTCAGGTTCGGCTTGCTGTGGCTCGGGCGCGGGGGCCTCCGCGAAGGGTTCTGCTGCGACCTCGGCTGCGGCCTGCGCTTCCGGCGCGGGCTCGGCCGCGGTCAGTGGCTCGGCCTGGGCGACCTCATCGAACTTCTCGGGGTCCATCGCCTGCACGGCGTTCACGGGGCACACGAGGTAGCAGCCGCCGCAGGTCACGCACTTGTCCTGGAGCACCTTGTGCGGGGTTTTCTTCTCGCCCTGAATGGCCTGGGCGGGGCAGATCATCCAGCACTTGCGGCAGGCGATACACTTGGCGGGGTCCACCCAGTAGCGGATGTGGGTCCTGCGGACGAGTGCCGCGCCGGGCCGCCCGCTGCGGAGGGCCTTCTCCTCGTCGGTGAGGTCCTCGAACTTCTTGTAGATGATGGCGTCTACCGGGCAGGCCTCGGCGCAGGCGGGAATGCCACCGGCCTCGAGCCGCGTGACGCACAGGTCGCACTTCACGGCCTGGGCGCCGGCGAGATTCATCTGGATGCCCAGGAAGGGGCATTTCTTCACACACTTGGCCGCGCCCGCGCAGGCGTCGAGGTTGAGCACCACGATGCCGCTCGCAGCGTCCTTGCTGAGCGCGGCGTTGGGGCAGGCGGGCACGCAGGGGGGCGTCTCGCAGTGGCGGCACTGGTAGGGGGCGGCGAAGGGGCCGACCTCTTTCACCCACACCCGCGGCTCGGGCCGCGGCGTCTCCCGCATGGCGCCCGCGAGGTCCTTCGATCGCGAGTGCGCCACGGCGCATTCGGTCATGCAGCGCTTGCACGCGATGCAGCGCTTCGTGTCCACGATCAGCATCCCAGGCTGGATCATGCGGTCTTCCCTTTCGCGTCCTTTCGCGTCGTTCGCGGGCCGCGTCCTACTTTCTCAGTTGCCGCAGCAACTCGCTGCGGATGGCTCTCACCTCGTCGAACAGCTTGCCGCCCACCGAGTCCACGGGCCGGCCCTCGAGGTCGGCGGTCATCAGGGCGTCATCGAAGCTGATGGCGCCCAGCAGTGGCACGTCCGCGGGCAGGGCGTCGCGCAAAGCCGCCAGGTCCTGCGGCGAGCGCACCTTGTTGGCCACGAGGAACACGCGCTTGATCCCCACATCCCGGGCCATTTGCCGCACGTGGCGCGCCAGGGCCGCGCTGCGGCGGCCGGGCTCCACCACCACGAGCATCGCGTCCATCGCCTCGCACGTGGCGCGGCCCAGGTGCTCGGTGCCGGCCTCCATGTCGAGGATGAGCGTCTCATTCCGTTGAAGGGCCAGGTGGCTGGTGAGGGTGCGCAGGAAGACGTTCTCGGGGCAGGCGCAGCCGGCGCCGCCGCTCTTGTCGGGCGCGCCGAGCACCATCAGGCGCACCCCCCTATGCACGACGCTGTACTTCTCGGGGATATCGGTGACCGTGGGGTTGAGCTTGAAGAGCTTGCCGTAGCCCTTCTTCTTCGTCTCGGTGCGCTCGGCGATCAGGTCGGCCATTTCGGCGATGGGGACGAGTTTCCCCGCGTTCGGCACCCCCAGGGCAGAGGCCAGGCTGGAATCCAGGTCGGCGTCAATGGCGATGACCGACTGGCCGTCCTCGGCAAATAGGCGGGCAAGAACGGCCGCGAGGGTCGTCTTGCCGACGCCGCCTTTGCCGCTGATCGCCAACTTCACACGCTATCCCCCTTGCCCGCCCGGTGCATCGGCCGGGCGGCAGGAAACCCCGGGGCCGCCAGACGCCGTCGGTCGGACCGCTGCGTTCTGCCATCCCGTGTTGCGGGCGCTGGGTTCGCCTCCCCCCACTCCTCGCGCCCGGCCCAGGATCTATAAAGATATAGGATCGGCATCCTCAAGTCAAGCTCGATTGGATGCCATTTCTGTCTGCGCAGCGGCCTGATTTCGCTTGACTCGCGTCCCCGCATCCCCTATCATACCGTACCCCGCGGCAGAGTGGGCCGTGTGGGATTCCAGGCGGTTTTTTGGAGGAGCCGGAGATGTCGCGACCAATCACGCTGTTCACCGGCCAATGGGCGGACCTGCCGCTGGCGAAGCTGGCCGAAATGGCCAAGGGCTGGGGCTACGATGGCCTGGAACTGGCCTGCTGGGGCGATCACTTCGACGTAGACAAGGCCCTCAGCGACGAGAAGTACTGCCAGACCCGCCACGACATCCTCGGCCAGTTCGGCCTCAAGGTCTTCGCCATCTCCACCCATCTCGTCGGCCAGGCCATTTGCGACGTGATTGACGAGCGCCACAAGCGCATCCTGCCGCCCGACGTGTGGGGCGACGGCAACGGCCCCAAGGTCCAGGAGCGCGCCGCCCAGAAGCTCATCGCCACCGCCAAGGCCGCCAAGAAGCTCGGCGTCAAGGTCGTCAACGGCTTCACCGGCTCAAGCATCTGGCCCAAGATTTACGCTTTCCCGCCCACCACGCCCGAGGAGTACGAGGCCGGCTTCGCCGACTTTGCCGCCCGCTTCACCCCCATCCTCAACGAGTTCAAGAAGCTGGGCGTCCGCTTCGCCCTCGAGGTGCACCCGACCGAGATCGCCTTCGACCTCTTCAGCGCGAAGAAGGCCGTTGCCGCTGTCAAGGGTCACCCCGCCTTTGGCTTCAACTTCGACCCCAGCCACCTCGCCTGGCAACTCGTGGACCCCGTGGAGTTCCTGCGCGAGTTCCCCGACCGCATCTTCCACACGCACATGAAGGACGTCTACGTGGACCTGGAGCCTGGCCGCGCCGGCATCCTCGGCTCGCACCTGGGCTTCGGCGACGCCAATCGCCGCTGGGACTTCCGCTCCCTCGGCCACGGCGTCGTCAACTTCCCCGCCATCCTCCGCACCCTCAACGCCATTGGATACGCCGGGCCGCTGAGCGTCGAGTGGGAGGACCCGCACATGGCCCGCGAGCACGGGGCCGCCGAGAGTGTGGCCTTCCTCCGCAAGATTCAGTTCCCAAGCGCCGCCGCGGCCTTCGACAAGGCGTTTGAGAAGTAGAGCGCCCCGCGGGGCCGCACCGCAACCCTTCAGGCCCAGCCGGGCGCCAATGCCTCGGCTGGGCCTTTCGTTTGAGAGGCAGAGAATGCAGCGCCCGCTCGACACCTCTGAGGAAGCCGACCGCATCCAATTCGAGATCTTCGGCCGGATGAGCGTGGACGAGAAGCTGCGGATGATGTTCGCATCCACCGAAGCGATGCGTGCTTCGTTCGAAGCCAACGCCAGGCGGCGTCATCCGGAGTATTCGGCGAATGATGCTCGGCTGGCGCGAATCCGATGCGAACTCGGTGACGAGCTCTTCCGGCAGGTCTACCCCAACGAACCTCTTCGTGACCCATGACCCAACCCGAATTCATTCAGGAGATCGTTCGCCATCTCGACCAGGCCGGCGTGCCCTACATGATAGTCGGCTCTGTCGCCAGCACCGCCTACGGGGATTGGCGAACCACGCTCGACACCGACATCGTGGTGGACGCCCCGTGGGAGCACGTGCGGCGGTTCCTCCGCGGCCTCGGCCCGGACTACTACTTCGACGAGGACGCGGCGCGGACCGCGTGGGAGAGCCGTCGCATGTTCAACATCATCCATTTCGCCAGCGGGAATAAGGCGGACATTATCCGCCGCAAGGACACGCACTATGCCGCTACGGCGTTCGAGAGGCGTGGCCTCGCGAATGCCCTGGGCACCAAGCTGGAGCTGTGCACCCCTGAGGATGTGATACTGTCCAAACTCGACTGGTGCAAGCGAAGCGAGTCTGAGCGACAGTACCGCGATGCCCTCGGCGTGGCAAAGGCACAACGGCAGCGTCTCGACCTGGCCTACCTCGCCTGTTGGGCCGAGGACCTTGGCGTGACTGACTTGCTGAATCGCCTGCTTGGGGACGCAGGTCTGAGGCCACAAGGAGAACCGCCGCACGGCGTCATTCCGAGCGGAGCGTAGCGAAGTCGGGGAGTCCCTCTTGCTCCCGCGCCGAGCAAGGCGAGATGCCTCCGCAAGCTCGGCATGACACAGTGAGGATGGCTGCGTGGCTTTTCTGTGGGGCGTTTTCGCAAGGAGAACGCAATGAAACTTGGCGTGTTGACGGCGGCGTTCGGGAGCATGCCCTTCGAGGACATGCTCGACCGCGTGAAGGCGATGGGCCTGGGGGCCGTAGAACTCCCCGCCAGCGCCTACGGCACATCCCCCCATTGCCCCGTGGACGATCTGCTCAAGAGCGCCTCGCTCCGCAAGCGCTGGCTCGATGCCGTCAAGAGTCGCGGCCTCCTCATCTCCAGCCTCTCCTGTCACGGCAACCCGCTCCACCCCGACCCCGCCTATGCCGCCAACAGCCACGCCGCGCTCCACAAGGGCATCATCCTCGCCGAGAAGCTGGGACTCGACCGTGTGAACGGCTTCTCCGGCTGCCCAGGCGACCAGACGGGCAAGAGCCGCGTGCCCAACTGGGTCACGTGCCCCTGGCCCCCGGACTTCCTCGAGCTCGTCACTTGGCAGTGGGAGAAGAAGGCCATCCCCTACTGGACGAAGATGGCGAAGTTCGCCGCCGACCACGGCGTGAAGATCGGCTTCGAAATGCACCCCGGCTTCCTCGTCTACAACCCCGAGACGCTGCTGCGCGTGCGCGCCGAGTGCGGCAAGGCCCTTGGGGCGAACTTCGACCCGTCCCACCTCTTCTGGCAGGGCATTGACCCCATCGAGGCCGTCCGCGCCCTCGCGGGCTGCATCTGGCACGTCCACGCCAAGGACTGCCGCGTGGAGCCCGCCGTCGCGCGCGTGAATGGCGTGCTCGACACCAAGCATTACGGCGACGAGTTCAACCGTGCCTGGGTTTTCCGCACCTGCGGCTACGGACACGGGGAGAGCTTCTGGCGCGACTTCGTTTCGGCCCTGCGCCTCAGCGGCTACGACCACGTGCTCTCCATCGAGCACGAAGACAGCCTCATGACCACGGACGAAGGCATCGCCAAAGCCGCCGAGTTCCTCAGAGGCATCCTCATCCAGGAGCCGAAGCCCAGATCAATGCACTGGGCATAGACATTGCCGACTTGCGGTTTGCGATTGCCGATTCCAGAGTCGTCCTCGTCGCCGAATCACCTCCCGAAGGTTCCAATACCTTCGGGAGGTTGCTTCGCCTTGCATTCCTGGCGCCGGAGTGTATACTCACCAGGGAAGAAGGCCCCCTGCCAGGAGACCGGTCGTGGGTGCAATCGAGAAGGCGGCCATGGACCAGCTCAAGCTCCTCATCTCCGAGCGGCTTCCCCTCCGCCAGATGGTCCTCTTCGGCTCACGGGCGCGTGGGGACGCTGACCCCGACTCCGACTTCGATGTCCTCGTAGTGATTGATGGCCCTGCCGACAGGTCGGCCAGGGAAACGGTGAGCGATTGCGCCTGGGAGACGGGCCTGGACCACGGTATCGTCATCGCCCCTATCGTGGTCTGCCGCGACGAGTGGGAGAACGGCCCGGAGCGCTACTCCCTGCTGGCCGAAGCCATCCGCGCCGAGGGCGTCCCTGTATGAAACAGGCGGATGTCGAAACACTCGTGAGGTACCGCCTTGACCAGGCACGAACCGCGCTCGCCGACGCGAAGTGCCTCCTCGACGGCAGCGGCAGCCCCCAGAGCATCATCAACCGGTCCTACTACGCCATGTTCTACGCCGTTCTCGCGCTCCTCCAAAGGACGGGCACGGTCCCGTCCAGACACACGGGCGTCATTGGCCTGTTCGACAGCGAGTTCATCCGCACTGGAGTCCTGCCGCGCGACCTGTCACGTCATCTGCACCGAGCCTTCGATGCCCGTCAGGCCGCCGACTACCGCTTTGCGAACCCGATCGAGCCTGCCGAGGCCCGCGACGCGTGGGGGAAGGCCTCCCGGTTTGTCGAGGCGATCGCCGCGCACCTGGGCGCCGGCAAGTAAGAGCAGACCCGTCGGGGGTTTCCTCATCCGCGAGCCGAAGCCGACCGCGATGCATTGGGCGTGAGGCATTTCGGATTTCGGATTGCGGAATCGTCCCGTCGCTGAACGCCTTCTCGCGCCCGAGCATTCTGGCGGTAGTGCGGCATGCCGAGTGAGCAGCCCAAGACCAGGGAACTGTGGCCGCGCTGGCTGCGCCGGACTGTGCTGGTCTCCGTCGTGTTCTTCCTGTGCCTGGTGAGCTTCGCGGCAGGTTACCTGCCCACCTACCTCAGAGACTACTACAGACAGGCGAAGGCGTGGCGGCTCGCAGAAGCCATCCGGGCAGCGCGCACGCCACAGGAGGAACTCAACGCGTTCCATATAGCTAACCAGTGGAAGGGGTGGCCGGGGGATGGAGGCGACCCCTCTTCCACCTCGATGCGTCCTATTGGGTCCATTTCTACGATGGGAACGGGGATGAGATCTCGCCACACAGGGACGGGCGGTACGACCTCGTGCGGGAGGTGGAGGTTGTGTGGAACGATGGGATTTCGGCCAAGAGGCGCCTGCTCAGCAAGGACAACCTGATCGCCCTCATGGGCGAGTGAACAGATCTCAGGACGCGAGGACCCTCCGCGTGCAGGTATGCACGCCCTACGGGCCTTCACTCGATGACTTCGGCGAGGCGCTTGTCGGAGAGGATGAGGTCGTTAACGACGGCGGAAACGTCGGTCTTCTTCTTGCGAGCGATGTGCTGGACGAAGGCCATGGCCTCGTCGTCGAGGTAGACGGGCATCTCGAGTTTGAGGCCGGGGCGGTGGAACTTGCCCCGGACGCCCTTCGAGAAATCGCATTCTTTCCTCATCCGTTCACTGGCCATACTGCAGGGCCTCCTTGGCCGCGGGCCTGCGAGCCGAGATGACACGCACCAAGCCGCGCCGGGGGCCAATCTCCTCAAACGTGTGGGATACGACGAGAAGGCGGCCCACCGACGAGATGCCAAGCGTGATCCACCTGTCCTCAACATCGCTGTGTTCTGCATCATACACAGTCACAGCGCGGGGGGCAAGGAAGACCGTGGCCGCCTCCGGGAGCGACACGCCGTGCTTCTGGCGGTTGACGCGTGCCTATGCGGTGTCCCAATCCAGCCGATAGGTGGGCATTGGTGCGGCCACAGATCACCCCCGCGCATCAGCCCCCGCGGGCGGCTGCGCCTTGATAAGCGCCTCGACAAGCCTCCAAGCGTCAGCTTGTACGGCCCCGATGGGCTGCGAGGCATCAAGTGTCTCGACCCGCTCGCCGGCGGCGCGGGCGTGGGCAATGGCGGCCAGGTAGTTGGCGCGGATGCGCTTGAGGAGGGCCACCTTCTCATACCGCTCGGCGGCACTGCCCTGACGCTGCTTGCGCTCGAGGCCAACGACAGGGTCAATATCCAGGAAGACGGTGAGGTCGGGACGGTAGAAGCCGGCGTTGATGGACTCGACCCAGGCCATGTCGGCGCGCAGGCTCTGGTAGGCGACGGAACTGAGGTAGTGCCGGTCGCTGACGACGACGCGGCCTGCGTAGAGGGCGGGGATGATGATGTTCTGAAGGTGGTCGGCGCGATCGGCGGCAAACAAAAAGGCCATGGTCGTTTCGTCGGCCTCGGGGAAGGCCCCCTGGAGAATCCGGCGGATGAAGGCGCCAACGGGGCGCGTCGTCGGCTCGGCGGTGAGGACGACCTCGCGGCCGTGCGACCTGAGCCATTCGGCGAGCAGGCGCGCCTGGGTGGTCGTGCCCGCGCCGTCTATGCCTTCGAGGACGATGAAGAGGCCGATGGGCATGGCTGTTCTCAGCAAGGCCAGTGGCCGGAAGCAGAAGGGATGATTGGATGGGTGGATGGTTGGATGATTGCCTGACACCCATCCAGTCATCCAGCCATCCATTCACCCCCCACAAGGAACCTGAGCTGGCCGTAAGCGGGACGCTCGCGGCTCCGTCAGAAGCGTCAGATTTCGAGGTCGCCGTGCTTCTTGATATGGGCGACGAGGCCGCCCTCGTCGAGAATCTTGCGCATGACGGGCGGCAGCGGGGTGAAGGGAATGGTGACGCCCTTCGTGAGGTTGCGCACCTGGCCCGCCGCGAGGTCCACCTCCAGCTCGTCGCCCTCGGCGATCTGGTCGGTGTCGCACTGGATCAGCGGGAGGCCGATGTTGATGCCATTGCGGAAGAAGATGCGGGCGAAGCTCTTGGCCAGCACGGCGCCCACGCCGGCCAGCTTGATGATGGTGGGGGCGTGCTCGCGGCTGGAGCCCTGGCCGAAGTTGCTGCCCGCCACCACGAAGTCGCCCCTGGCCACCTTGCCGGCGAAGTCGGCCCGCGCGTCCTCCAGCACGTGCTTGGCCAGCTCGGGGAGGTTGGACCTCAGGTGGAACAACCGCCCCGGGGCGATGTGGTCGGTGCTGATGCCGTCGCCAAACTTCCAGGCCTTGCCACGAATCACTGCCATTGTGCCTCCATTCAAGCGAGAGGATGGCGGGGGAGGAAGCCCTTTTCGTGAAAAGGGCTTCCTGCCCCCCACCCCCTCTTGTCCAGAAGCTTCTGCATTGGGGCGGGGCCAGCCGCCGCCCCAGCGTGAAGTTCCTCGGAGAGGGGTGTGGGGAGCACCGTTCTCTCAAGAAAGGTGCTCCCCACATTCTCCCTCACAGATATCGCCTCGGGTCGGCGATCCTGCCTTCAATCGCCGTCGCCGCGGCCACGGCGGGCGAGGCGAGGTAGATGAGGCCCTTGGGGTTGCCCATGCGGCCTTCGAAGTTGCGGTTCTGGGTGGAGACGCACACCTCGCCGTCGCCGAGGATGCCGTCGTGCACGCCCACGCAGGCGCCGCAGCCGGGCGCGGTCATGGTGCCTCCGGCCTCGACGAGGGCGGCGAACGTGCCGTCGCCAATGCCCTGCTTGAGGATCTGCCGCGAGCCGGGCGTGAGGAGCAGCCGCACGTTGGGGTGCACCCGGCGGCCCTTGAGGATCGAGGCGGCGATGTGGAAGTCGCTCAGCCGGCCGTTGGTGCAGGTGCCGATGAGCACCTGGTCCACCCGCACGTCGGCCAGCTCGCCCACGGTCTTCGTGTTGTCGGGCTGGTGCGGGCACGACAGGGTCGGCTCGAGGCGGCTCACGTCGAAGTCGAGCGTGTTCTCGTAGACGGCATCGGGGTCGGCGGCGAGGGGCCTGAACTTGCCGCCGCGGCCGCGGGCCGCCAGGAACTGGCGGGTCACGTCGTCGGACGGGAAGAGGCCGGCCTTCGCGCCACACTCGACGACAATGTTGGCGATGGTGAGGCGGCTGTCCATTGGCATGGCCGCGACGGCGTCGCCGGTGAACTCGAGGGCCTTGTAGTTGGCCCCCTCGGTGCCGATGGTGCCGATGAGGTGGAGCATGAAGTCCTTGGCGTAGACGCCTTTGGGGAACTTGCCCCGCACCACCACCTTCCAGGCCCGGGGCACTCGGAGCCAGGTCTTGGCGAAGGCGAAGGCCACGGCGATGTCGGTGGAGCCCATGCCGGTGGTGAAGGCGCCGAGCGCGCCGCCGGTGCACGAGTGGGAGTCGGCGCCCACGGCCAGCTCGCCGGGGCTGAGGTAGTTTTCGGTGGCGAGCACGTGGCACACGCCCTCCCCCACGTCGGAGAGGATGGCGCCCGTGCGCTGGGCGAACCGGCGGAGCGTGAGGTGGTCGTTCGACAGCTCGCGTCGCGGGCTGGGCGAGGCGTGGTCAATGAAGAGGATGCAGCGGTCGGGGCGGGCGGGCTTCTCGACGCCCAGCTCAGCCATCTGGCGGACGGTGAGCGGCCCCGTGCCGTCCTGCACGTAGGCCCAGTCCACCCGGGCCACGATGAAGTCGTCGGGCGCCACGTCGTGCCCCGCGTGTTCGCCGAGGATTTTCTCGGTGAGGGTCTTCCCCATCCGGCGGTCTCCTGAAATCGGGTTGAGGCCGCATGCTACCGAAACGGGCGGCGCGCGTCAAGCGCGCCGCCGCTCGCATCGCATCGGTCCTGTCGGTTCTATCGGTCCTGTCTTCTCCGCAGCGTGAGGAGGGTCACCTCGGGGCGGGCCAGGAAGCGGATGGGCACGTAGAGGGTGCCGATGCCGCGGCTGACGATCATCTGGGTGCGGCCCTCGGTGAAATGCCCGGCCACGTAGCGGCGCTCCTCGGGCGGCTTGACGAGGAGCGAGACGTCGAACGGCAGCCGCACCTGGGCGCCGTGGGTGTCGCCGGCCAGCACCAGGTCAATCCCCTCCGCGCTCGCCTTGCGCAGGAAGTCGGGCACGTGGGCGAGCAGGATGCGGAACACGTCGCCCCGGTTGACGGCGTCGCACACGAAGGGCCCGGGCCGGTCGTCGGGCAGGAGGGCGAAGGGGGCGGTGCGTCGGGCCAGGTTGCCCACCCACGAGGCCTCGTCCATCTCGTGCTCGCCGCGGATGCCGTCGTTGGGCCGCACGGTGGCCACGCCGAGGAGGGCGAGGCGCTGGCCGCGCCGCTCGAGGAGCAGGCCGCTGCGCACCAGGCAGTAGAAGGGCGTGCGGTCGGGCAGGGCCATCAGGAAGCCGGGCGAGTCGTGGTTGCCGGCGACGGCGATGAGGCCATAGGGGTATTCGAGCCCGGCGAACAGGCGGCCGAGGCTGTCAAAGACGCGCGCGTCGCGGGTGTTCGCGTGCGCCTTGAAGTCGCCCGTGAACACCAGGAGGTCGGCGGGCGTGGCCTCGAGGAGGCGGCGGAGGCGGCGCTCGACGCGGCCGAAGCCGGCCGTGTGCAGGTCGCTCAGGTGCAGGACGCGGAAGCCGTCGAAGGCGGGCGGCAGGTCGTCGAAGACGAGCGTGCGCGGGACGAGTTCGAGCTGCCCCGCCTCCCAGTAGCCGTAGGCGCCGAAGGCGCCGAGGAGGCCCAACAGGGCGCCGGCGACGCTCCGCAGCACACGTCGGCGCTGGCTCAGGCGGGCCATCCGTGCCCCTTGCCCGTGTGGCGCTCAGACCTCGTAGCCGAACTCCCAGCCCTTGCGCGGCGCCCGCTTGACGAAGCCGTTGGCCTTCTCGCTGTTGGTGAACCGGCCCTTGGCCATGTCGTAGACGAGCTTCTCGCCCGGGCAGCGCTGCGCGACGACGCCCAGGAGCACGATCTCGGTGAGGCGCGCCGAGTAGCCGAAGTTCGAGCACGGGGCGGGCGCGCTCGGGTCCTTGATCGCGCGCAGCCAGTCGGCCGAGTGCCCGGGCACGCGCGGGATCATCGGCTCGGGCTTCTTGTGCTCCTTCTGGAACGTCTCGGGGATCAGGCGGGTGCCGCCGCAGTGGCTGCCCGACTCCATCATGCCCTTGGTGCCGTAGTAGTAGGTGCCTTCGGCGAGCTGGCGGCGGTCGGGCTCGAGGCATTCGGGCCGGGGCGGCAGGTGTTTGCCGCCGCCGTTCCACCAGGTCATCTCGACGGGCGGCAGCTTGCCGCGCGCGGGGAAGCGGTAGACGATGCGTGCGTGGCCGCTGAAGCCCTCGGCGTTGGTGGCGCCCTCTTCGGCCACCACCTCGATGGTCTCGGCCTCGCCCAGCTTCAGCGCCCACACGGCCCCGTCAATCGTGTGGCACGCCATGTCGCCCAGCGACGCCGTGCCGAAGTCCAGCCACCCGCGCCAACTGAAGGGGTGGAGGCCGTCGTGGTAGTCGCGGAAGGGGGCGGGGCCGATCCAGCTCTGCCAGTCCAGCCCCTCGGGTACGGGCTTGGACTCGGGCCGCTTGCTGGCGCCGAAGCTGCGGTTGGAGACGCAATGGAGCTTGGTCACGTCGCCCAGCACGCCCGACCAGATGTATTCGCAGATGAGGCGAATGGTGTCGCTGGAGTGGCCCTGGTTGCCCATTTGGGTGGCGAGTTTCTTCTTCGCGGCCACCTCGCGCAGCTTGCGGGCCTCCCAGAGGCTGTGCGTGAGCGGCTTCTCGCAGTAGACGCCGGCGCCGGCCTCCAGCGCGCGGATGCTGGCGGGGAAGTGGTTGTGGTCGGGCGTGGCCACCCACACGGCCTCGAGGCCCTTCACCTCGTCGAAGAGCTTGCGGTAGTCGGTGTAGACCTTCAGGTCGGGGTTCTGCTTCTTGGCCTCGTCGAGGCCCTTGCCCGCGCGTTTGGCATCCACGTCGCACACGGCCACCAGGTTCTCGCCGCGCGCCGTGCCCATGCCGGCGCCGCCCTGCCCGCCCGCGCCGATGACGGCCATCTTGACCTTCTCGCGCTTGCTCTCGGCGGAGATCACATAGGGCGCACCGAACGCGCCCGCCGTGAGCACGACGGACGACTTGAGAAACCCGCGGCGACTCGTCTGTCCTGACATCGCTCGACTCCAGGCCACACAAGAGGGAGGGAATACCCCTACGTCGCGCGCGGCCGGACCGGCCGCATGCTCGAAAGCTATTCTACGCCGCGAGGCGCGGGCATGCAAGCCGCGCGCGGCCTGCGGGGTGCGGGCAGGGATCGCGGATGGCAGCAGGAGCTCCGAATGAGCGAAATGGGACAGCCCGGGGCAACGCCCTGATCTTTGCCCACATCGCGCGGGGGCTGGGGTTCAGCCCCCGAAGGGGGCGTTTGAATCGTAGCCCAGGGCGACCGAAGGGAGCCCTGGGGAGAGGCAGCCCCACAAGGGAGCCCCTGAAGAGGGGCGATTCAAGGGGCGTGAAACGCCCCCTTCGGGAGCTTGGATGGGCGGGGACGCCCGGTCCCAGGGCTCCCTTCGGTCGCCCTGGGCTACGGCCCGGTCGCCCGCGTTCGCGGGGTACTGGCGCGCATCAGGGCGTTGCCTGGGCCATCTGCAATTCCGCCCCACTCCGCCCCCACGCGGAGCGTAATGCGAACCCGTGGCCTTCGCCAGAGGCACAGACTGGGCATGAAACCGGCCCGCGACCCGCCCCTCCCGAACGCTCCAATACGTTCGGGAGGGTGAGACCCCCAGCGCCCGCCGCCACACGGCACCACAGGGTCCTCATTCCTGCCCTCTCCTCCCAGGAGGTCCGGTCACTGCCTGGGCAACCGCACGCGCGCGGTGCGGCGCGGACGCTTGCGATAGGTTTCGGCCTCGGGCGCGCCCAGGCGGCGCAGCGCCGCCTCGGTGCGCACCGCGCCGGGCGTGGTGCCCGCGAGCACGCGGAAGGCGCGCCGCATGGCCGCGTAGCTGCCGAAGCCGCTTTCGCGGGCCACCACGGGCAGCGGCAGCAGCCCCTCCTCCAGGCACAGGCGCGCGTGCGCCAGGCGGGCCCGCGCGATCTCCTGCGCCACCGTGCGCCCGCGGGCCGCGCGAAAGCGCGACTCGAGCGTTCGAAGGCTCACGCCCATCGCGTGCGCCACGTCGCGCGGCCCCAGCCGGTCGCAGGTCCGCCCTGCGGCGTCGAGGGCCTCGCGCGAGAACCGCTCGGTCCGCCGGCGGTCTATGTAGCCCACGGCCTTCGCCACCAGCGGGTCGCCCACGTGCGCCCGATCGGTCGAGAGCCGCGGCACCAGGACGGGCGGGATGAGGGTGTTCGCGCGCCGCGGCGACGCCTCGCCGCGCATCAGGCGGTCGAGCGCCTGCGCGGCCCGCCAGCCCAGTTCCTCATAGTCGTAGTGAATCGCGCTCAGCGCGGGCGGCAGTTCGCACAACACGGGGTCATCGTCGGCAGCCACGATTGCCAGGTCGTCCGGCACCCGGAGGCTCAGGCGCGCGGCGGCGTCGGCCGCGGCCCGCGCCAGCCCCACGCGTGCCGCGAGCAGCCCCGCCGGCCGCGGCAGCCCGCCCAGCCAGGCCGCCATCTGCTTGAGCGCCGCGGCCCGGCGGCCGACCTGCTTGCCGTAGTTGGGCGGCACGAGCATCCGGTGCGCCTTGTGCCCTCGCCGCGCCAGCTCCTTGTGGAACTCGGCCCACTCGAGCCGCGACTCCACCTGTTTGGCCACTCCCAGGTAGGCGAAGGCCCGGCACCCCGCATCGGCGAGGTGGCCGGCGGCCATGCGCCCGCCGCCGGCGCGGTTCTCCGCCGCGCGCGGCGCCGGCTGGTCCCGGTTGCCGCGGGACACCATCACCACGGGACACTTCAGGCTTTCCAGCGCAGGCCCTCGCCCCCAATAGCCTGTCGCGATGGCGCCGTGGAAAGCCTCAGGGGCGGCGAGATGCCCGTGCGGCTCCAGCGAGACCTGCCAGTCGCAGTGCGCCTGCGCATAGCGTGCGATGCCGCGCACGATCTCGCGCCGGCGCAGGTCCAGCGCGTCCGGGTCGAAGAGCACGGCGATTCGGCGTGGGTCCGCCATCCCTGTCCTCTCCCACTTACCTCACCCGTCCCACTGGTCCCACCTGTCCCACAGCCCCGCTGGTCCCCGTGGGACTCGTGGGACCTGTGAGACTCGAGGGACATGTGAAGAAGCGCCCTCACATCAATCCCCCCCTTGCCTCGCGTCGGGCGCGGTACATCCGCTCGGTCACCCCGCCTTCGCGCGCGAAGCGCTCGGCCAGCCCTCGGAGCTGCTGTCGCACCAGGTACTGCGCCTGGTTGGCCAGACACAGCATCGTGTTGGCCGAAACCTCCGGCGTGCCGCGCTCCACCCGCGCCCGATACGTCTCGCACGACCTGTCGGGCACACGGGCCAGCGCGCGCACGGCGTGCGCCTCGGGGCACTCCTTCTCCCAGACGCGCAGCCCCCGCTGACGCAGGAAGTCCCCGTAGTCCTCGATCAACTCTCCCAGGCTCCCCAGCGCCACGCCCGTCAGCTTCAGCTCCGTCTTGCGGGATGTCGCCGAGTCGGTGCTCCCCTCGGCGAGATTCTGTTTCGCGCTGCGCGCCGCGTGCACCATCTGCTCGCGCATCCGCGACGACGCAGGGAAGAACCGCTCGCAGAATGCCGCCGTCCCGTCGTACACGATCGTCGTCACCTGGAACGACTTCAGCTTGCGATAGCCGCCATGCGGGCCGATGATCAGCTCCCCATGTCTCAGGCGCTTTCCCGCCATGGCCTCCTCCTGTGTCCTCGTGCGCTTCTGCCTTCTACTCCCGCTGGTCCCGCATCATAGCGGCCCCATCGCCCCCGCGCAACCCGCCTCCTCACGCGAGACGCCACAAGTGCCCACCGATGCCCCCACTCCCTCGTTCCGCACAGTTCCCACGTGTCCCATGTGTCCCACCTGTCACAGCCGGCCCACACCACGCCGCTTGGCCTGGCCGAGTAAGGGCGAGAGAACTGAGCCCTTGACCCCAAGGCTACATGAAGATCCAGAATTGAGTAAGGTGGCCCCCAAACTGACCCCAAACTGAAAGTCATGTGCAGCCCTATGAGATAGGCTTCGCCGTCCTCGATGCGGGCATAGCTGTCGC
>DAOOIT010000030.1:0-15437 GCA_035384565.1 Planctomycetota bacterium
TGCTTCAATGTCTTCTAGCGTTGTAGTGCTAGGAGCCTGTCCGAGAATCCGCGTGAGGCTGCGACGCCGCCGATTCGGGCCGCACGCAAGGAGCGAGGAGGAGGCGATGCAACGGAGCGCATCGCGGACGACGAGCGACACAGCGGGCGGCCTGAAGTCGCGGCGTCCCTTCGGGTTGCGGCGTCAGCGGGCCGGCTGCCACGTTGCGGCTCCTCAGCGATGCATTCCAGGGCATCGCCTGCGTCGCCGCGCCTCGCCTCCAGCCCGCTGACGCCGGCAACGCAGCCCACGGGGATTCTTGGACAGGCTCCTAGAGGAGACCTCTGACCAGGGCCGCCGCGCGCGGGAGGAAGATGAGCAGGCCCACCACCGACGCCCCTGCGGCGCACAGCAGCACGGCGCCGGCCGCAACGTCCTTGGCCCGTCCCGCGGCGGGACGCCACTCGGGCGAGGCCATGTCCACGATGATCTCGATCGCCGTGTTGAACGACTCGGCGGTCCACACGCTGGCCATGGCGAGGATCAGCCAGCACCATTCGGGTGCGGAGACGCCGAAGGCAAACCCCGAGGCGATCACGGCGAGGGTGATGGCGGCGTGGATCCAGGCGTTGTGCTGGGTGCGGAGCATGTAGGCGACGCCCTGGCCCGCGTACTGGAAGCTCTGCGCGCGGCCCCAGAAGGTGCGAAAGCGCGGCTTGGCCTCAGGCTGGGGGTGCGGCATGGCGGGGTCTCCTGCGCGGTTGGAAGTCAGGAGGGTACTTGTAGAGCTTGACGAACAGCTCGATGATGTCCCTGGCCGTGGTTTCGATGGCGTGGGCATCCACCACGCGGAAGCCGTCGGGCGGCTTCTCGGGGTCGTAGACGGGGTCCTTCATCTCGCAGCGGAAGTGGAGCGGGGAGGCGAGCCGCAGGGGCTTCACCCTGGGGGCGGCGGCCAGCGCCTTGGCGGCTCCGGCCCGGATCAGCTCCTGGGCCTTCGCGGGCGGATGAGTCCTGGCGGAGAAGGTGCTCAGGCCGCGCTTGACGGCCACGCCGACGCAGCCCTTGCACAGGCGCTGCATCTCGCGGCACGCCCAGTAGTCGCCGGCGACGAAGACGAAGGGGACCCCGTAGTGCCCGGCGATGGCGGCCTGCATGCCCATCTCGCCCATCGAGATGCCGTTGAGCCAGTAGCCGCGGACGCGGTCGCTCATCGAGTGGCGCAGGCAGGCCCAGCGGGTGCCCGCCTTGGCGTGCGCGCCCACGAGGCCGGTCACGTCGCACGTCTCGATGTGGGGCAGCCAGAAGGGGCGCTCGTGGCCGTGGAGGATCTCGACGCGGGGGTCAATCTCGTCGAGGTCAATCGTGTAGCCCGCGCCGTGGCCGTCGTTCACGAGCACCTCGGTGGCCCCTGCGGCGAAGAAGCCGTCGGCCGCCGCGTTCACCTCGCGGGCCAGCCAGCGTCGCTGACGGGCCCGCCGCTCCTGGTTCTCCAGGGAGGTGTCCTGGCGGTCCTCCCACGTGTAGACGCCGGCCACGCCCTCCAGGTCGGTCATGAGGTAGACCTTCATCGGACGCCCTTTCGCATGGGAAGAAGGAATGGAGCGGGTCCAAGGGACGCAAGGGACAAGTGGCGTGTCATGCCTCGGCCAGCAGTTCGCCCACGACGCAGGCCACGCCATCCTCGTCGTTCGACGGGGCGACGACGTGTGCGGCGCTCTTGACGGGGTAGGCGGCGTTGCCCATGGCGACGCCGAGGCCCGCGGCCTGGAGCATGGAGATGTCGTTCTCGTCGTCGCCGATGGCGACCACCTCCTCGGGCGCGACGCGGAAGGCGTGCAGGAGTTCGCTCAGGGCCGCCCACTTCGAGGCGGTGCCGGTCTGGAACTCGAGGAAGTTGCCCAGGTACTTCGCGGAACTGAGCAGGTGGCAGGTGGTGCGTCCGGCCAGCCGCTCGCGCAGCAGTGGGCGGATGCGCTGGAGCTCGCTGAGTTCGCCGAACGTGCAGACCTGGATGGCGGGGGCCGGGAGCCCGTCGCGCAGCGACCCGACGAAGCGGTACCAGCCGTCGTTCTTGAGAAGGTAGTCGGTGTGGTAGTGCGTGAGCCTGGCGCCGCGGCTCAGGTAGAAGTCGGTGCGCACCTCGAACGTGTCGGTGTAGACCATGGGCGCGAGGCCGAACTCGTCGAGGGAGTCGAGGAGCAGGCCCAGCACGTCGCGCTCGATGTGGCGGGCGAGGAGGGTGCCGTGGGTGGCGGTGTCCTTGACCAGGGCCCCGCTGTGGCAGATGAGGGGGAGGGCGAGGCCCAGCTCCTGGGCAATGGGGATGGCGGTGCGATAGCGGCGCCCCGTGCACAGCACCACGCGCAGGCCGCTGGCCACCGCGCGGCGCAAGGCGTCGCGCACGGCGGGACGCAGATGGGAGGCGCTGTCGAGAAGGGTGCCGTCTATATCAACGGCGAGGAGGCGGTATCGAGGCATGCTTCCACCCTGGTGCGTGATACGCGAGACGAAAGCCGAGCGACCCGTCCAACGTCTTCCCACGCATCACGTAACACGCTTCGACCAGTCCCCCATCCCCATCAGGTGCAGGCGGAGCAGGTTGAGGGCGTGCTTCGCGGCGCGGTCCTTGATCAGTTCGCGCCCGCCCACGAGGGTGAGGCGCTCGACCTTCGTGCCGGCCTCGGTTGCCAGGCCGATGTAGACGAGGCCGACGGGCTTCTCGGCGGTGCCGCCGTCGGGCCCTGCGATGCCGGTGGTGGAGAGGCCGAGGGCGGCCTTCGCCCGGCGCCGCGCGCCCTCCGCCATCGCACCCGCCACCGGCTCGCTCACGGCGCCGACCGCCACGATCATCTCGGCGGGCACTCCCAGCAGCTCGATCTTGGCCGCGTTGCTGTAAGTGACCAGGTCCTCGAGGAGGAAGCGGGAGATGCCGGGCACGTTGGTGAGCAGGTGGCCGATAAGCCCGCCGGTGCACGACTCGGCGATGGCGAGCGTCGCGGCGTGGCTCTCGAGGAGCTGCGCCGTGGCCAGCTCAAGGGTTTCATTGCCTGTGCCGAAGATGGCGTCGCCGAAGCGCTGCTTCACCGTTTCGAGGGTCGGACCCAGCACCCGCTCGGCGCTCGGCGCGTCCGGCCCCGTGGCGAGGAGCTTGATCGAGACCACGCCGCCGCCGACGCGCAGGCCGATGAGGGGGTTCGCTCCCCGAAGCGCCAGCGCGCCCAGCCTCTCGTTCACGGTGGACTCGGGGACGCCGAAGGTGTGGAGGCGCTCGACGCGCACCGCCCTTCGCTCGAGGGGCAGGGCGGTGATGAAGGGGACGAGGCTCTTGTCGAACATGGCCTTCATCTCGCGCGGAACGCCCGGCAGAAAGGCCGCATGGGCCTCGCCGATCCGCAGGATGAAGCCCGGCGCCGTGCCCTCCGAGTTCGGCAGCACCGTCGCCCCGTGGGGGATCATGGCCTGGATGCGGTTCTGCGCGGGCATCGGCCGCCCGAACCGGCGGAACCGGTCTTCGATGGCGGCCAGCGACTCCTCGTGGGGCTCGAGCGGCGCGCTGGCCACCTTGGCCACGGCGTGGCGGGTCAGGTCGTCGTGAGTCGGCCCCAGGCCGCCCGTCGCCACGATCAGGTTCACCCGCTTCGCCGCGTAGCGGAGCGACTGCTCGATGTGTTCCTCCACGTCCCCCACGCACGTGTGGTAGGCGAGCTCGACGCCCAGCTCGAGCAGGCGCTCGGCGATCCAGGCCGCGTTGGTGTCGGCCACTTCGCCGTGCAGCACCTCATCGCCGATTGACACGATCACTGCTTTCATTCGGTTTCCTCGCGGATGGGTGGACGGTTGGATGATTGGATGAATGTCAGACACCCATCCACTCATCCATTCATCCATCCCTTGTATCACGCAACGCGCTTCTTCTTGCGGAACTTGCCTACAATCCTCCTCAACCCCTTCTCTTGGAGCCACTCCCACGCCTCGCGCGCCTCTTCGACGCGCAGGGCGAAGAGGAGGACGACGAAGACAACAAACGCCGCCAGCGACGGCACGGCGACGTGGATGAGCTTGCCCACCTCATACATCACCGCCACCCGCCCCACCCTCGGCCCCTTCGCCTCTCGCACGAAGGCCACGTTGTCGAGCCAGAAATCCACGCCCTCGGGCACGGCAAACTCGATGGCGGCGAACTCGCCCTTGCGGAACTCGCGGTTGCCAGGGACCGCGAAGGCGGAGAGCGGCAGCGAATATCCCTTGCGAGTGCCACTGGCCTTGATGTCAATCGGCGCCGTCATCTGCACCCAGTCGGCAGGGTCGGTGCTCTTCGGGCCGGGGGCCAGTAGATTCACTTCGAGGCGGCAGGCCTTGTCGGCGCGTGCCTTGAACGTCAGGCGGTCGCACGCTCCGAGGCGGAAGAACTCGAGGCGCGCCCCTGCGATGGTGCGGCGTCCCTCGGATGCGGGCAGGTGAAGCGCCATCTCGGGCTCGTCTTTGCGCTCGCCAGTGTCGGCCACTTGCGCCGGGACGCCGTGGCCGCGTTCCCCCTTCTCGAAGAAGCGCCAGGCGCCGGGGCCGGCGTCCAGGCGTTCGCCGACCCCTGTCGCTCCCTCAACATCGCCGAACTGGAACTCCCCAATCAGAAGCGTCGTCGGCGCGTGCTGGACTCGTTTGACGGGCGTTGTGTCGCGGATCCACAAGGCAGCCGCGGTTCTCAGGAGGTCCCTGGGGCAGGAGTCCTCGAAGTCCATCCGCACCCGCTGTGGCCCGCCGGGCTCGACGTGTAGCGGTCTGGCCGCGTACGAGGCGCCGTCACGGGTAACAACGGACACTGTGAGATCGGTAGGTTCGGAGGCTGCCATCACGGCGTGCACGACAGGTGCTCTGCTCAGATCAAGTCCAGCCAGGTCGCGCCGCAGCCCCGCGGTGCGCCGTGGAGAGCGCCGGTACTCCGCCAGGATCGCCCTTGGGCTAGCCGCGCCCTGGGTCGGCCTGGCGAGACGGTCTGTAAGCCACGGGAAGGCCCGTGTTGCCGAAGCATCGTCGAGGGGGGGGATGCGGAAGTCGTCCACATTGTCCGCCTCCCAGTCGCGCAGTTCGACGTTGAAGGTGTCAATCATCACCTCGCGGCGGCGATAGGGGTCGAGGGGGAGCAATCGCTTGAGGGGGCGATAGGTGAATTCGGCGGCGGCCCAGACGCCCGCGGTGGCGGCCGCGGCCTTCGCCAGGAAGATGAGGGTCGGGCGCCACGGGAGGATGCGGACGTGGTAGCGCATGACGAGCAGGAGGATGATGTTCTTGAAGGCTCGGGCGGCGCCGTAGACGACCGCCACGACGATGAAGTAGCCGAACCCCAGCCACTCGATGCCGATGAAGAGGAAGAGGATGTGGAAGCCCGTGCCCAGGAAGCCGATGATCGTGGGCGCCCACATCCGCTGCATGGCGAAGAACGATTGCTGGATGGGGTTCTCGATGGCGAAGAAGGGCAGGGCCAGGATGTAAAGCCCCAGGGCGTCCCCCGCGTGCATCAGGTGGTAATCCGTCCAGTTCCCGCGGTCGAAGAGCAGGGCGATGATCGGCTGGCGGAGGACGATCATCAGGGCGGTGAGGGGGACGAAGAAGGCGATGATGACGCGGATGGTCTTGGTCATCACGTTGGCGAAGTCGCCCCAGAGCTTGGCCGCGGCCAGCTCGCTCAGGTGGGGCAGGAGGGCGATGGAGAGGGCGGCGATGACCAGCGTGTTGGGCGCCTCGCCTACCTTACGGGCATACTTGAGGTCGGAGAAGACGCCCGTGCCCGTGAACGAGGCGAAGAGATTGGTCACGATGTCGCGGTACTTGGCGAACAGGATGCCGAAGAGGAGGGGCACGGCGAGGGCGGCGAACTTGGCCATGGCGGTCCTCTTGCCCCGTGCCCGCCACCAGAGGAGGAGCAGGTAGGCCGCCACGACGATGACGAGCACGGCCTGTTGAAGGGCGAGGAGGCTGCCCGTGTTGGGCAGGCTCGGTCGAACCGTCTCGCAGACCCACAGCCCGGCGCCGAGGGCGGCGGCGTGTGCGGCGAGGATGCCCAGCTCGATGCCCACGCGGCGAAGGCGGAGCCCGGGCAGGCCGAGGCGATAGAGGGCGAGCTTCGACCGCAGGCCCACCACGTGGGTGAGCAGCGCCGCTCCCGTGCTCACCACGAAGCCCACGGCCAGGGCATCGAGCATGCGCGGCAGCGCCAGGCCGAGGAACGACGCGCCGAGGATGGCGATGGCCCACACCACCTTCTGCACGCCGTCGCCCGCGGCCGCGTAGCCGAAGACGTTGTAGGAGTTGAGCAGGGCGTAGGTGACCGTGGCGAGGCAGACGCCGAAGACGCCGGGCAGCATCCAGCGCATCAGGCGCGAGCTGAGGGCGAGCTGCTGCTCGTTGAAGCCCATGGCGAACAGCGACAGCACCTGCGGCGCGAACACGAAGCCCGCCACCACGATGGCCCCGAGCAGGAGGGCCGTGAGGTTGAGCACCGTGCTGCCGAAGCGCCAGGCGGCGGCCTCGCCGTGCTGGCGCAACTCCTCCTTGAACAGCGGCACCACGACCGGGATGAAGACCTTCAGGCACAGGGTCTGAAGGAGGAAGACGACCGTTTCGGTGACGAAGAAATAGGCGTCCGACTCCGGCCCCGAGCCGAAGATCGAGCCGACCAGGAGGGTGACGATCAGGCCGCCGAACTTCCAGAAGAGCTGGAAGAAGATGATGACGAACATGGCGCGGACGATGCGGTGTCCCACGCCCTCAGATGGCTTCGCCTGGCTCGGTTCGGGCACGGATCACCCCGGAAGCGGCTGGAGCCGCCGACGGAGAAAGGAGTTCATTGCCGCCCGACATGAGCAGCGGCCCCGGGAACGACGCGAGCTCCCGGGGCCGCTGCATTATAGGACCGGCTCATGGGCGAGTCAAGCACCGACTCTCGCCTTGGGGCAGAGGCGTGGCCTGCGAGAGGGGCTACTTGACGCGGTTGGCCTTCTCCGCGCGTTTCTTCTGAAGGCCGGTGCTGAACTCGCGGAGGTCCACTACGTCGCGCAGCTCGGCAGGGCTGCCCCTGAGCGCGGAGTTCTCGATGACGTAGAGCACCTCGTTCCGATCGTCAATGATGTAGACGATCTGCGACTTGGGACGAACGCCCTGGAGGTTGCTGGCGATCAGGGCGAAATTGCCCGAACGGCCCTCGCCGACGTCCTGGCTGTACGAGGGCCTGGGATAGAGCAGGCCCCCGACCAGGATGCCCACGGCAGCGGCCAACATCAGTGAGCCGAGCCAGAACTGCGTCTTCCCCGACATCTCGGTCCTCCTTTCCCGGTGCGCCGGCAGCGGGGCGGGCCCCGCACGGCAGGTGGCAAGGGTCCGGTTGTGGTCTCCGATCCTAGGGTCACAATACTATGAACTGGTGGGAATGTCAATACGGCGATTCGCTGACTCGGCCGCTGGGTGGGACTTGGGCGCCGCGGCCGCGTGCGGGTCGGCGCGGGAGGACGTGGCGGCGGGCGTGGCGGCGCCGCCCCCCGACCGGAATGGCGTGAAGACAAGGCAACTGGTCACTCGCCCACCAAAGGAGAAGACCGCCCAAAGACGGGACACCAACAGGCTATGGAGTCGTTCGGAGTCCCGCCTTCAGGCGGCGGTGCCTTGCTGCTCCGGCCTCGAATCAGTTTGCATTCCTCCGTGTAGCGACAGGCGTCTCGCGTGTCGAAGTGCATCGCAAGCGGGACGCTTGCGGCTGCGCTTGAGGCCCTGGCCGGCGCAGCACGGTTGCGGCCACTGCCAACTGGTTCGCGGCCGGAGCAGTACCCTCACGCCATTCCCCCCCGAGTGGGTTTGTGGTATGGGCATCGCCCCGCACGGGGAAGGCGGCCTGAGGGCCGCACTTCGAACTCTGGCAGCTCTCCCCATACTTGCTCAATCCAGTGAGGAGGGAAATGAGCAAGTATGGACGGGTGGCCGAGAATCGGCGGTTCTCGGGCCTCCGGCCATTCCTGCTCACCTGTGCGATGAGCCAGTATGTGAGCGAGTATTGCTGGCGGGCGTAAAGCATTGCGGCATAGATGGTTATGGCGGACCAGGCGAGCGCTGCACGCCCGCCGCACGGCTCGCGGTCGCGGCCAAGTGGGGATCACCGGAATCCGAGGAACCGCCCCTGCTCTCCTGGCGGAGACCGCAGGCGTCGCAGCCTCGCGCGGATTCCTGGACGGGCTCTAGAGAGCGTCGAGAATGCGCTGGACGTTGACGAAGCGCTTGACGAGCCGCCGCGCCATGACGATCTTCTTGGTGTCCACCGGCTGAATCTTGATTTTGAGGTTGTTGACGGCGGCGGCGACCGAGTAGCTGTCGCCCTTGACGAGCACGACGGGGATGTTGGTGCGGCGGAGGAGGCGGACGATGTTCTCGTGGGGCCGCACGCCGCCGGTGAGGAGCATGCCGGCGACGAAGTTGGCCTTGTCCTCGCCGACCGCGTAGCTGCTCATGGCCGCCAGGATCAGGTCGTCGCGGTCGCCCGGCGTGATCAGCAGGCTGTTGTGATAGATGTAGTCCAGCGCCCGGTGCGCGGTCATGGCGCCCACGATCACCGTCTCGATCTCGTTGGCGAGGTAGCGGTCGCCGTTGAGGAGGTCGCCGCCCACCTCATTGAGGATCTGGTTCATCGTGGGGTTCGAGAGGATCGTCTCGTGCGGGATGACCCCGAGGAGCTCGATGCCCTTGCGCCCCAGGCCCTCCTCCACGAATGTCGCCACGGAGTCGAGCTTTTCGGGCCTCACCTTGTTGAGGATCACGCCGAGGATCTCGACCCCGTGCTCGTGGAAGACGCTGGCGTTGAGCATCACCTCGTCAATGGGGCCGCCGATGCCGCCCTCGGTGACGATGATGACCTTGGCGCCCAGGAGCTTCGCCACCTCGGCGTTGGACATGTCGAAGCACGAGCCGACGCCGGCGTGTCCTGTGCCCTCGATGACCACGGCGCTCTTGCCCTCGGCCACGCGCTCGAACGCCGCGCGCACGCGGTCCACCAGGCTCTGGCGGTTCGGGTGCAGGATGTAGTCGCGCGTGAAGGACCGGCCGACGGTCACCGGGCTCATGTCGGCCAGCCCGACCTCGTGCTTGAACACGGCGCGCATGAGCGCAACGTCCTCGTCCACGCGCACGCCGTCCACCTCGACGTAGCGCTGGCCCACGGGCTTGATGAAGCCCACGGGCGGGGTCATCTCCTCGAAGGCGGCCAGGAGCCCGAGCGAGATGGTCGTCTTGCCCTGGTCCTGGCGGGTGGCGGCCACGAAGAGCTTCTTCGGCTTCTTGCCGATGGCCATGGCGGGCGTTCCTTCTCAGAGCCTGTGATGGCGCACGGGAGTGTAGGTGGGCCCTGCCGGCGAGAGGTCGCTGCGCATCAGGACGACCTCCTCGACGCGGCAGGAGCCGAAGCGGGTGGCCGCCTCGCGGGCCAGGGGGCCGCGCAGGGGGCCCGCGCCGCGCGGGTCCTTGGCCCTGCCGATGGTCAGGTGCGCGCTGAAGGGCCGGCGCTCGGGCTCGAAGCCGAGAGCGGCCAGCCCCTCCTCGAGCCGGGCATTGAGTTGCGCCAGGGAGCCATCATCGCGCACCCCAGCCCAGATCACGCGAGGCGCGCCATGCTCGGGAAACGAGCCCAGGCCCGCCACCGCCAGGTCGAACGGGGCGATCCCCTCCGCCGCGAGGGCGATGGCGTCCTCGACGTCCTGGACGGCGCTCTCCGCGGTCTCGCCCAGGAACTTGAGGGTGATGTGCATCAGCTCCGGCTTCACCCACTTCACGCCGCACGGGGCGCGGCGCAGCCGTTCCTGGACTTCGCCCAGCCGCTGGCGGATCTCGGCGCTCAGCTCGACGGCGATGAAGGCTCTCATCGCAGCCCCCCGGCGCTCACGCGGAGCATCCCGGCGAACTCGCGGGCGCGGGCCTCGACCTCCGCGAGCGTCAGCGTTCGCAGCCGCTCCACGCCCAGCGCCTCGACGTTGAACGACGCGGCCAGGGTGCCGTAGAGCACGGCGCGGCGGAGGTTCGGCAGGGTGGCGCGGCCGGCCCGCGCCAGGTAGCCCATGAAGGCCCCCGCGAAGCAGTCGCCCGCGCCCGTGGGGTCGTGCACGGTCTCGACGGGGAACGCGGGGAGGAGGAAGAGGCGGCCGCCGACGAGGAGCAGGGACCCGTGCGCGCCCTTCTTCACGATGACGATGCGGGGCCCGAGGCGGGCGATGGCGTGCGCCGCCGCCACCAGGTTCCGCCTGCCCGTGAGCATCTGAGCCTCCTCGTCGTTCACGATCAGGCCGTCCACGCGCCGGAGCATGCTCAGCACGTCGGCGCGGGCGTTGGCGATCCAGTGGTTCATCGTGTCGGCCAGCACCAGGCGCGGCTTGTGGAGCTGGTCGAGGACGCGGTGCTGGATGGCGGGCGTGCCGTTGGCGAGGAAGCAATGGGTGCAGCGGCGATAGGCTTCGGGGAGCTGCGGGTCGAACTGCTCGAAAACATTCAGCTCGAGGTGAGTCGTCTCGCGGACATTCATGTCGTCCAGGTACCGCCCCGCCCAGCGGAACGTGCGGCCCGGGAGGCGCTGCACGCCGGCCGTGTCCATGCCGCGTGCCCGGAAGGCCTCGAGGTGCGTCTGGGGGAAATCCTCGCCCACGACGCCCACCAGGCCCACCGGGCCGAAGAGGCTGGCGGCGAAGCCGAAGTACGTGGCCGAGCCGCCGAGCAGGTCCTCCGCCCGGGTGTCGGGAGTCTCCACGGAGTCGAAGGCGATGGATCCGACGCAGATGAGCCGGTTGGGCTGCCGTGGGGCGATGGGCCGTTCCTTTCGTTCAGCGGATGATGATGCCGGCATAGCCGACCACCTCCTCGGGCCCGGCGTATCCGCTGTCGGCGCTGGTCTTGTAGTCCACCAGTTCAGCGGCCTGAGCCCCGCGGGCCTTGGCGTACACGATGCCCGCGGCCACCGGATCGTGCCCGCACATCGAGATGCGATGCCGCCGGATGGTGTCCCACATGGCCCTCTCGTCGAGGGCCAGAATCTGGTCAATCACCAGGTGGTCCCGCTCGCGGGCCGCCAGGGCGGGCTCGAAGTGGGTCATGTCCGTGCTGGCGACGAGCAGGGCGGGGCGCCCCAGCCGGCCCACCGCGCGCGCGAGGGCCAGCCCGAACTCGCGCAACACGGGCAGGCTGGACTGCATGATGTTGATGGCGGCGATGTGGACGCCCGGGTTGCGGTGCTTGAGGAAGGGCAGGTGCACTTCGCCCGAGTGCTCGTAGGCGTGGGCCCGAGGATCGGCCCGGACCATCGGGCATTCGGTCGCGATGGCCGCGACCAGTTCGGTGGCGACGGGGACGTCGCCGAGCGGCGTCTCCCAGCGGCCCTCGTCGAACAGCGCGAACTCGGCGCCCGGGCTGCGCCCGTGGTTCACGGAAAGCAGGATGACGTCGTCGGGCACCACCACCCGCGAGTACACGGCGCCCGCCACGCCGCCCGAGAAGATGTAGCCTGCGTGGGGCGCCACCACGGCGACGGCCGGCGCCGCATCCGCGCGCACCGGCATCAGCTCATCGAGCATCTGGAGCAGCACGGCGCGATTCGACGGGTAGAACCCGTGATCGCCCGCAAACACGGCGCGTCGCACCGGCATGGCCGCACCTCCGCTACATCGGGGCGAGGGACACAACCGCTCGTTAGTATACCCGCCGCGCCGGGGAGGTTAAGCGGGAGCGGCGCCACGAGGCCGCATAGAGCCAGGCGCTCAGGAGCAGAAGCGAGCCCGCGGCCGCGAGGGCCTTCGCCCAATCCGGCCGCCAGTCGAACTCCCAGGGACGGCTCATCCGGTCGGCGATCCAGAATGGCGATAGCCCATACAACCACTCCAGCGGCACGCGCAGGAGGTCCTCGACGATGAAGCCCACCAGCGGCCCGCCCGCGCTCAGGCCGCCAAGGGCGAGCCAGTACCAGGAGAGAAACCGCCCGTCGGGATCTGCCGCCAGGTAGGCGGTCACAAAGAGCGCTATCACGGCCAGATACGCCTGGCTCGCGGCCACTTGCGGCCAGCGGCAGTCGGCCGCCCAGGCCGTGGCCGCCACCGCTGGCGCGGCCAGGGCGGGCAGGAGAAGCATGTCCACAAACCGCGCACGCCTGGGGCCGACGGCCAGGGGCACAACGGCGAGCAGCAGGAACAGCTCTGCCCCGACGAAGAACCGGTAGGCATGGACGACCGCGAACGGAGTCGGGTAGTCCGCCCCGTCGGCCCCCAGCCCGATGGTGAGGGCCATCACGGCGACGGCACAAGCTACCCACGGCACCAGCAGACGAAGAGAGGGCAGGGCCCCGCCGGTCTCAGGAGGGGGCGCGCTCATGCGCAGAGGGCTCCAGAAGAGGCGCGGACTTCGCTTGGCGGAGTGTAGCGGATTCCGGGCGCGCGCGCAAGCGAACCTGGGCTCTCGTGCGGGGGGCCGGCGGCCGCGCCGGCGCGCTCAGTGGATCTGTGGAGCGGGCTTTCGCCGCAGGAACGCCGGGATGTCGAGGTTCACGCCCTCGAAGAAGGCGAGGTCCTGGGACTGGGGGACCGCGGCCGAGCGCCCCTCGCCGGCGCCGTCGGCCGGCAGGTGACGAACCCCGGTGACGAGCAGCGTCGCCCGGATCTCCTCGCCCATCGAGCGGTCTATGCTGAGGCCGACCTGGATGGGCACTCTGCCGACGATCTGGCCGATCAGCTCGGTGGCGGCGTGGACCTCCCGGAGGCTGAGATCGCTGCTGCCGAGCAGGTGCAGGATGGCGGCCGAGGCCTGCTTGCAGCTCTCCTGGGTGAGGAAGGAGTTGGCGCAGGCGTCGCGGATGGCCTTCTCGACGCGCGAGTCGCCGGCGCCCACGCCGATGCCGAGCGCCCCGCGCCCCGCCTCGCTGAGCGAGTGCCGCAGGTCCGACGGCTGAAGCCCCACGCACGAGGCGCACGACAGCGCCCGCGTGAGCTGGTCCACGGCCTCCACCGTCCTATCCTTGAGGCTCGCGATCGCCTTGGCCACGGGCCAGCCCGGCTCGCACAGCTCGGCCAGCGGGCGGTTGGGCAACACGAGAACCAGATCGGCCACATTCTCCAGCGAAGCGACCGCGCGCGACGCCAGCTCCGCGCGGTTCGGCCCCTCGAACGACAGGGGCTCGAGAGCCACCACCACCACCGTGCACTGGGTGGCCTTGAGCTCGTTGGCGAGCGCGGGGATCACGATGCTGCCCGTCTGGCCCCCCACGGCGCACAGGATCAGGGCCACGCCGTTGCTCGGACGGGCCGACTCCACGATCTGGAGGGCCGCGTCCACCGCCGACTCCTCCATCGCGTCCGTGTCCATGTCGCCCGTGTTCTCGGGCTCGCCCGCGAGGCACACGGTCTCGTTGCCGGGGTACGACGCCAGGGCGTCGGCATCGAAGCTCAGGAGCCGGCGCAGCGGGGCCGCGGTGCATCGCGCGGCCAGCTCACAGCCCACGGCGCCCACGCCGATCAGCAGCACGGTGTTCCCGACCGCGGAGTACTCGCCTGTTCCCATGGTTCCTCTCTTCTACGCTCCCGGGTGAGACGGGGTACACAGGATTCTCCAGACCCCGGCGCCTCAGAGCCAGCCGGCCACCCGCTTGAGCATGGTGCGCATGCCGCGCTCCTCGAAGCGCCGATCGGACTTCTGCTCGCGATGGAACCTGCCGCGCCCCAGCGCGCCCAGCACGACGGCGTGGACGGGCTCGGACTGGAACTGCGGGAGGATCGAAGGCATCTCGACTCGGCCGAGGCGCACGGTGCGATGGAGCGCGCGGTGCGCGGCAGCCAGGGCGCCTCCCATGCGGCAGAAGCCGCCCGTGAGCACCACGCGGCGGCAGGCCGCGGCCGACGAGCCGCCGCGGTCCAGCTCGCGCGCCACCAGCTCGAAGATCTCGTCTACCCGCGCGCGGACGATCAGGCTGACGCGCCAGAGCGGCACCGCCTGCGGGCCATGGCCGTCGGCGAGCGGCACATCCATCGTCTCGCACGTGTCGCCGTTGCGCGGCCGCCGGAGGTCGGCGAGGCCGCACCGGAGCTTGACCTGCTCGGCGTCGGCCACCGACGCATTGAGGCCGATGGCCAGGTCGTTCGTGATGTGCTGCGAGCCGATGGGCAGCACGCGGGTGTAGCGCGGGTAGCCGCCCAGGTAGATGGACACGGTGGTCTTGCCCGCCCCGATGTCCACGTGCGCGCATCCGAGGTTCTTCTCCTCGGCGGTGAGGACGGCCTCTGCCGCGGCCAGGGGGCCGTAGAGGATCCGCTCGAGGTGGTAGCCGGCCTTGCGGACAGCCTGGCGCACGTTGGCGTGCGCGGAGAGGGAGTCGGACACCACGTGCAGCTCGGCCTCGAGGCGCCCGCAGGCCATGCCGATCGGGTTGTCCACGCCCCGGACGTCGTCCACGGCGAAGCCCTGGCCGTGCACCTCGGCCACGGCGCGATCGCTCGGGAGCGACACCCGGTTGGCGGCGGCCAGGGCCTGCTGGACGTCGGAGGCGCGCACCAGCTTGTCCTCGTGGGTGATGCCGATGCAGCCCCGGCTGTTGAACGCGCGGGCGAACGGCGTGCCCACGGGCGCCAGCACGGTGCACACGCGGACGCGCGCGAGGTCGGCCGCCTGGGCGATGGCCTCGGCCACCGTGTCGGCGGCGGCGGCCGCGTCCACGATGAGGCCCCGGTTGACGCCGCGCGTGGGCGTCTCGCTGTAGCCCTCGAGAACCAGACTCCCGTCCGCGCGCCAGCACCCGATGGCCACGCGGGTGGTGGCCGTGCCGAGGTCGAGGGACACCAGATACTCATCGCGGCGTCGAGGCATGGTCTTGGCTCCGTTCCCTGGGCTAGTCGTGACGCGCCAGCGCCTCGTCCTCGTCGGGGAAGCGCAGGTCAATGCTGGACGTTCCATCCGAGAGCGCGACCGGGCGCGAGAGGTGGCGCCGCAGCCGCGCGAGCTTGCAGGGCACTGTGGGTTCGCCGAACGCGGTGGTGTTGGGCGGGCGGCCCCACGCCACACGCACCCGGCGGCGCGTGAAGAGCAGCACCTCGCTGCGTTGCGGGTCTATCACCCCGTCCAGGTTCGACACGTCTACGAAGTGCACCTGCCGCAGGAGCGTGGGTTCCGAGGCCATGGCCTGGAGAACCGACAGGGCCGCCAGGGTGCCGGGGTCGCTCCATCGGCTGCCCGGCGCGGGCGGCTCGGTCTTGACGCCGAAGATGAGCGGCAGGGGGCGTTGGTCGTGGTCCCAACGCTCGTACTCGAGCGGCAGGAGCACCCCGTCGCGATCGATCGCGTAGCTGGCGTCGGGCAGGCGCACGAAGGCGGCCGGCTCGCGGAGGTCCAGCTCGACGTCGAGATGGTTGGGGAAGCGCTTCTCCACGCGCCGCACGGCCTTCACCCAGGGGCTGGCGAGA
>DAOOIT010000030.1:15447-30716 GCA_035384565.1 Planctomycetota bacterium
ATAGGCTTCGGCGACGTCGCGCGTCAGGTGCGGGTCGAAGATGCTGTAGCAGTCGCGCGGAAACTGCACCTGCTCGAGCTGCGGCGCGCACCAGGGCGGCGCCTGGGCCCGAAGCTGCGCCGGGTAGACGCAGAACTGCGGCAGGCGGGCCGCCTGGCCGCGCGCCAGGCGGATGCCGAGGAACGCCGCGATGACGAGGGCCACCACGAGGGCGCCCTGGAGGCCGAGCGAGAGGATGCCCAGCCGCATCTTGGCGGCCAGCCAGCCCAGGCTGCCACGCAGGCCCGGCCAGGCGCCTTCCTTGATCTTCTTGTTTCTTGCACCCACGGTCTTGCTCCACTAACGCAATAGGCTCATGCCCGCACGGGCACGGGGGCGGCGGTGCGCTTCCGGGGCCTGGCGGCGCCGCGGCGACCGGCCCGGAGCGCCATCTCCACGATCACCCGGCACAGCTCGGCAAAGGGGATGCCGACGGCGGCCGCGGCGTCGGGCAGCAGGCTCGTCTCGGTCATGCCGGGGATGGTGTTCACCTCCAGCACGAAGGGGTTGTGGTCGGCGTCGAGGCGGAAGTCCACCCGCGAGCAGCCGCGGCACCCGAGGCTCCGATGGGCCTGCAAGGCCAGGTCCTGCACGCGCTCGGCCAGGCCGGCGGGCAGCTCGGGGTTGACCACGTGGCGCGCGGCGTTCTTGGTGTACTTGATCTTCCAGGTGAAGAGCCGGCCCCTGTAGAGGAGCTCGATGATCGGCAGCGCGCGATCGCCCAGCACCCCCACGGTGAGCTCGCGGCCGCCGATGTACTCCTCGGCGATGGCCCGCTCGTCGAACTCCAGCGCGCGGGCCACGGCGCCCGGGAGCTGGGCCTCCGCCTCGACGATGCTCACGCCCACGCTGGAGCCCTGGGCGGCCGGCTTGACGACCACCGGAAGCCCCAGCGGCGCGATGGCGGCCACCTTGCGCTCCTGGGGCCAGGCGGCCTCGAGTTCCACGAAGGCCGCCGTCGGCACCCCGGCGCGGCGGAAGCAGTTCTTCGTGGCCACCTTGTCCATCGCCAGCCGGCTGGCCGTGACGCCGGAGCCGGTGTACGGCACGCCCATGACCTCGAGGACCGACTGGATGCCGCCGTCCTCGCCGAATGTGCCGTGGAGGGCGATGAACGCCACGTCCATCCGCTCCTGCGTCAGGCTGCTGATCGGGGCCTCGAGAACGTCAATTCGCTCGACGGGGTACCCGAGGCTCGCGAGCGCGTTGGCGACGGCCTCGCCCGATCTCAGCGACACCTCGCGCTCCGCGGAGATTCCACCGTAGAGGACCCCCACCCGGGGCTTCCTGGTCTCACGCATGGGCAGTGCTCCTTTCTGGGTCGGTGCTCCAGACGTCGATCTCCAGCTCCAGGCTGACGCCGAAGGCCGCACGGACCCGCGCGGCGACGATCTGGATGAGCTGCAACACGTCGGTTGCCGTGGTATCAGGGCCTTCGTTGACGATGAAGTTGGCATGTTTATGGGACACGCAGGCTCCGCCCACGCGCGTGCCCTTCAGCCCCGCCTGGTCAATGAGGCGGCCGGCGCTCTGCCCCGGGGGATTCTTGAAGACGCACCCGGCGCTGGCGGCATCCATCGGCTGCGAGGCGTGCTTCTCGGCGAGGATGCTCAGGCGCCGCTCCTGGAGGTAGCCGCGCGGCGTCTTGTCGAGCTGGAACGTGGCCGAGAGCACGAAGAGCCCGGTGTGGGGGACGATCGAGTGGCGGTACTCGAACCCGAGGTCCGGCGCATCCATCCAGCGGGGTGTTCCGCCTGGAGGGACCACCATGGCCCCGATCAGGCGGTCCGAGACGCGGCCGTAGCGGCCGCCGGCGTTCATGGCGACGGCTCCGCCCACGGAGCCGGGGATGCCGGCCAGTGGCTCGAGGCCCCCGAGGCCCCAGGCTTCGGCCGCGGCGACCAGGCGCGGCAGATACAGGCCGGCGCCGGCCTCGATGCAGGTGCCCCTGTGCCGCAAGTCGCCCAGGTGCTGCGTCGAGACTACGAGCCAGGGGTGCGGCTCGTCGGTGACCAGGATGTTCGAGCCACGCCCCAGGATGCGGATGGGCAGCCCGGCGGCGACGCCGCGCTCGAAGACGATCGGCAAGGCGTCCCAGTCGCGCGGCTCCACGTAATAGCGCACGGGCCCCCCCACGCGGAACGAGGTGTGGTGGGCCATGGGCTCATTCTCGCGCGTGAAGGCGGCCAGGTCATGGAACGGATGTGGGCTCATCAGGTCCCTCGCTTTCGAAGGTCGTCGAGCACCTGCTCGCCGAAATGGTCCACATCGCCTGCGCCGATCGTCAGCAGCGTGTCGCCGGGCCGCAGCAGGCCGATGAGGTGCCGGCGGGCCGAGTCCCAGTCGTTGAAGCACGAGCAGGCGACCCGGCCGTGGCGGCGGATGGCGCTCTCGATGGCCTGCGTGCTCACGCCCTCCAGGGGCGGCTCTCCGGCGCCGTAGATGGGCAGAAGCACGAGGTAGTCGAGGCCGTCGAAGCAGTCGCCGAAGCGCTCGCTGAGATGGTAGGTGCGCGTGTAGCGGTGCGGCTGGAAGACGCCGAGGAGGCGCCCGCGCGCCAGGCCGCGCGCGGCGCCCAGCGTCGCGCGAATCTCGGCGGGGTGGTGGCCGTAGTCGTCAATCATGGTGACCCCGCTGGCGGCGCCCTTGCGCTCCATCCGGCGGCCCACGCTGGCCACGCGCCCGAAGGCGCTGCGCAGCGCCTCGTCGGGAATGCCCAGGGCCGAAGCCAGCGCCACGCAGGCCAGGGCGTTCTGCACGTTGTGCAGGCCGGGCAGCGTGAGCGTGAGGCCGCGCAGCACGTCGCGGGGGCGGCGGACGTCGAAGGTGGAACTCTCGCCGTTGGCATGGACGTTGATCGCCTGGAACTGGGCCGCCGTGTCGAAGCCATAAGTGAGCACGGGTGCCGGGCAGGCGTCGAGGACTTCCATGGCCGGGGCGCTGTCGGCGCACACGATCGCGCAGCCGTCGCGCCGCGTGCGAGCCAGGAAGCAGCGGAAGGTCTCCTGCACGGCCGCCAGGTCCGGGTAGCGGTCCACGTGCTCGAGGTCCACGTTGGTCACGATGGAGTAGCGCGGGGTGAACTCCAGGAGCGAGCCGTCGCTCTCATCCACCTCGGTGACGAAGAACGGGCTGCCGCCCAGGCGGTAGTTGCCCCCGAGTTCGCGGACCATGCCGCCGACCATCACCGAGGGGTCCAGGTGCGCCTCCAGGAGGAGCTTGCTGGCGATCCAGGTGGTGGTGGTCTTGCCGTGCGCCCCGGCCACCGTGATGAGCGAGCAGTCGGCCGTGAAGCGGGCCAGCATGCGGGCCCGCGTGACGACCGGGATGCAGCGGTGCAGGGCCGCCTGGATCTCGGGACTGGCCGCCGCAATGGCCGAGGAGTGGACGACCATCTCGACGCCCTCGAGGTGCGCGGGGTCGTGGCCCAGGTGGGTGCGGCAACCGCGCTCGGCCAGGAGGCGCAGCACGGGGCCGTCCTTGGCGTCGCAGCCCGACACTCGGGCCCCGCAGTCGAGGGCCATGTGCGCCACGGCGCTCATGCCCACGCCGCCCATGCCCACGAAGTGGATGTGCCTTCCGTCGAATCGCATGCTCATGGCTGCCTCAGCTCACACGGTTTTCGCCTTGCCGCGTCTCTCGAGCCAACGCCAGAGACGGCGCCCGTGCCGCCCGTTCCGCTCGGCGGCCACCGCCTCCAGCCGGTCGGCGATGATCGCCGCGGCGCGTGGCACGCCCATGGCCCGGCTCTGGCGGCCCATGGCCTCCAGCCGTTCGCGGTCGCCCAGCAGCGCGGTCAGATGGTGCGCCAGCCGATGCGGCGAGAGAGTAGCCTGCTCGAGCAGCAGGGCCGCGCCGCACTGCTCCAGGACGCGCGCATTGTGGAACTGGTGGTTGTCCATCGCGTGCGGGTAGGGCACCAGGATGGCCGGGATGCCCAGGGCGGTCAGCTCGGCAATGCTGGTGCCGCCCGCGCGCGAGAAGGCCAGATCGCACGCGCTGTAGGCCAGCGGCATGTCCTCCAGGAACCCGAAGACCTTGGCCGGCACCGCATAGTGTTCGTAAGATGCGCGCACGCGGTCGCAGTCGGCGGCGCCCGCCAGATGGATGGCCTGCATCCGCAGCCCCGAGTTGGCAAGCAGGGGCAGCGCCGAGATGGTGAAATCGTTGAGGGGCCGGGCACCCTGGCTGCCGCCCATCACCAGCAGAGTGGGCAGCGAAGGGTCCAGCCCCAGTTGCGCCGCGCATGCCGCGCGCTCGCGCCGCTGGATGAACGTCCGCACCGGGTTGCCCGTGACCCGCACCTGGGCGCCCGTGCGGAAGCGGGGCACGGACTGCGCCCACTGCGTGTCCACCTCATTGACGAAGCGCGCCAGGAACCGGTTCGAGCGGCCCGGCACAACGTTCTGCTCGAGGAGGACGCTCGGGATGCGCCGCAGCGCGGCGCACAGCACGGGGGCCACCGAGCCGTAGCCGCCCAGGCCCACCACCACGTCGGGGCCGAAACGGCCGATCCCGCGCATCGCGCGCACGAAAGCGGGCACGAGCGCCGCCAGACGCCGCACGAGCGACCCTGTGTGGATGGAGGGAATGACCTGGCATTCCAGCCCCGCGCTCCGCGTGCCCTCGTAGGCCTCGTCGCGGTCCGTGCACAGCAGCAGGATGCGCGCCTCGGCAGAGCGCCGGCGGGCCTCTTCGGCGAGCGCCAGCCCCGGGAATAAGTGGCCACCCGTGCCGCCACCGGCCAGAACGATCTTCATCTCTCTGCCCTCAGGGGTCAGGAACCCGCACCCGCGACGGAGGCGGCCCGCGGGGCGCCGCCGTCGCCGCCTAGGCGGTGTCCCTGGCGTGTTTCCGCGTCAGTTTCACGGCGCCGAGCTCCGGCGGCGGGGCCTCCGCCTCGGAGTGCGACGCCACATTCATGATCAGCCCGACCGCCACCATGGTGGCCACGAGCGACGAGCCGCCGGCGCTCACCAGCGGCAGAGCGATGCCCTTGGTGGGCGCGGAACAAGTCACCACGGCCACGTTCACGGCGGCCTGGAGCCCAATCGTCAGGGTGAGGCCGAACGCCAGAAGCGAGCCGAAGCGATCGGGCGCGCGCCGCGCCGCCCGGATGCCGCACCAGACGAGCAACGCGAAGAGGATCAAGACCACGGCGGTGCCGATCAGCCCCAGCTCCTCGCCGATGATCGAGAGCACGAAATCCGTGTTCGCCTCCGGCAGATAGAGGAGCTTCTGGCGGCTGGCGCCCAGCCCCACGCCCGTCAGGCCGCCCGAGCCAAGCGCGATGAGCGACTGCACGATCTGATAGCCTGAGCCCTGCGCGTCGGCCCAGGGGTCCACGAACGTCATGATCCGCTGCCACACGTGAGGCATGTGCATGGCCGTGTAGACGAGCAGCGGCACCGACGCCACCGCGGCGGGCAGGACGTGGATCATGCGGATCCCGGCCACGAACAACATGCCGAACGTCACCGAGGCGATCAGCAGGGCCGTGCCGAAATCCGGCTCCTTCAGGATGAGCACGAATGCGGCGCCCATGATCACCATCGGCTGCACGAAGCCCTTGAAGAAGGTCTTGATCCTGTCTTGCTCGCGGGCCAGGAAATCGGCCATGTAGAGGCAGAGGGCCACCTTGAAGAGCTCGGAGGGCTGGATGCTCAAGAAGTCGCCGAACCGGAACCAGCGCCGCGCCCCGTTCACGGTGGCTCCGAAGAAGAGCACGGCGCACAGGCTGCCCAACGACAGGAAGAGCAGGGGAATGCTGAACCGCCTCAGGTGGTGGTAATCCACGGAATAGGCCGCCAGCCCGGCCACGAACGAGGCGGCCAGCCAGAGCGTGTGCTTGAGCACCAGGAAGCGGGCGAGGGCGGGGTTCGACGCCGGCGCGGTGCTGGCGACCATGACGAGGCCGAACGCCAGCAGCGACACGACCACGGCCAGGAGGCCGCTCGTCGTGTCCTGTAGCACCGGCGCGACGGCCCCCGGCGCCCGCGTTGCTGCCCTGCGTCCTTGCCCCGATGCGGTTGCTGCCACCGCTCGCCTCCAAGAGCGCCCCATCAGCTCGACTGGCGGAGGCGGGCGCGCAACTCCGTCACCGTTCTCGCGTAGATTCGGCTCACCGTGGCCACGGGCAGATCGAGCACCTCGGCCGTCTGCTCCAGGCTCAGGCCCTCGGCGTGCACCAGCATCAGCACGAGCCGCTCGTGCCGCGCCAGATGCGTGAGGACGAACTCCCGCAACTCATCGAGTTGCTCGCACGGTTGGACCTCTGCCAGCACGCTCATGTCCATGCATCCTGACTTGGTAAGGGGATCGGGCGGCGTGCCACCGGGGCCACCGGCCCCGGCCGGGGATGCGCGCAGCCCGCCAAGCTCCTCGACCAGCGAGTGCCACCGCGACAGGTGCAGGTAGCCCGGGGAGGCCACGCCACGCCAGGCCGCCGGCAGCCAGTAATCATTGGTCTCGCGTTCCATCATGGCCTTCTCCCTCGACGCCCGCTCAGGGGCCCGCGCCTTCGGCGGCCTCGGCCCGCGCCGCGCCGTTCGCGGCCCAGGCCATCACGGCGTCCGCCACTTCCTCCAGGCGCACGCCCCGCGAGGCCTTGAAGAGCACCGTGTCGGACGGCTGGAGCCGCCCGCAGAGCCAGCGCACCGCCTCGGCGCGCCCGGGCGCCGCGAAGGCGTTGCGCGGCTCGAGCCCGCCCTCGACCGCCTCGCGCGCCAGGGCCTCGCCCTGCTCGCCCACGGCGCACAGCAGGTGAACGCCCGCCTCGGCCACGGCCCGGCCTACGCGGCGGTGCGCCGCGGGCGACGCGGCGCCCATCTCGAGCATGTCGCCCAGCACCGCCACGCGGCGGCCCGGGCGACGCCCCAACTCGGCCACCGCGCCCAGCATCGAGGCCGGGTTGGCGTTGTAGCAGTCCAGCAGCACCGCCAGCGCGCCCGCGCGGCGCAACTCCATGCGCCATTTGGGCGGCCGGAAGGTGCCGAGGAGCGCAGCGGCATCCGGCACCCCCAGGCCCATCTCGGCCGCTACCGCGATTGCCGCGAGCGCGTTGCTGGCCTGCCAGCGGCCCACCGCGGGGAGCGACACCGAGTCGCCCGTTCGCGCGACCACGAAGCGCAGGCAGTCGCCGTCCTGGCGCACTCGGGTCGCCCGCCAATCCGCGCTGCGGGAGAAGCCGAAGGTGGCAATGCGGCCCGAGTGGCGTTCGGCGATGCCTCGGCTCCACGGGTCGTCGGCATGGAGCACCGCGAGCCCGCCGGAGGCCAGATGGTCGAGAACAACCGCCTTCTCGCGGGCCACGCCCTCCTCGGACCCGAACGCCTCGAGGTGCGTGGGGCCCACGTTGGTGATCACGGCCGTGTTCGGCCTGGCGGGGCGGGCCAGCGGGGCCATCTCGCCGAAGTGATTCACGCCCATCTCGACCACGGCGAACCGGTGCTCGGGCAGGATGCGCAAGAGCGTCTGCGGCACCCCGATGTGGTTGTTGTGGTTGGCCTCCGAGCACACCGTGGCGCCGAGGCCGCCCAGCACGAGCGCGATCATCTCCTTCGTCGTCGTCTTGCCATTGCTGCCTGTGACGGCGACGACCGTGGCCGGCACCTGGCTCCGCCACCAGCCGGCGATGGCTCCGTAGGCCGCCACAGTGTCTTGAACCAGGAGGAGCGGCAGATGGGGCGGCACGCCCTCGGGCGAGCGGCTCACCACCGCCGCCGCGGCACCCGCCTGGAAGGCGCTGGGGACGAAGCCGTGGCCGTCGAACTTCTCGCCCACGATCGCCACGAAGAGTTGCCCGGGGGCCAGGGCGCGCGAGTCGGTCGTCACGCCTGTCACCACGGCGCTCGGGTCGCCTTGCAGCAGGCTCCCGCCGGTAGCCTCCAGCAGTTCAGCCACGGTGGCTCTCATAGGCCTTGTCCTGCCGGCTCGGGCCGGTGCGAAGCGACCTGGGTCTCCAGGTCGGCGTAGAGAATGGCGTTGCGGATGGCGGTCGCCAGGTGCGGCGCCAGGCAGATGAGCACGCGAAGGTCGCGCTCATCGAACGTCAGGCCGCCCGCCTTCTCGGTGGCCGCCACCACGCCCAGCAGGCGGTCCTGGAACACCAGAGGCACGCCGAGGAACGAGCCGCTCTCCATGCCCTCGTCGCGGGCGAGGCCCCGGAACCTCGGCTCCTCCTCCACCGCGGGCAGCAAGAGCGGCACCTGATGCCGCGCTACCCAGCCCGCAAGCCCGCTGCTCAGGGCGCGACGCCCGCCCGGGACGAGGCTCGGCCCTCGTCGGGCGGCCGGCACCAGCGCCTGGCGGGCGGAGTCCACGAGGAGCACCGAAACCGTGCGCGCGGCGGTGAGCGATGCCACGGTGCTCAGCGCCAGTTCGAGAAGGGTGGCGAGCCGCAGTTCCCCGGTCAGGGTCTGAGCCGCCTCCTGGACGAGCAGGAGCTCGCCCACCCGCCGCTCCAGGCGCGCGTTCGCCTCCACCAGCTCCCGGGCCGGGGAGGGGGACGCGGTGAGACGCTCGGCGAGGGTGCGGACCATGGGCAGGGCTCCGTCAGTGTGCCGCGGGCGCACCGAGTGTGTGGCGGCTCGAGGCCCTCGAGCGCCGCTGCAAGAGGCCCAGCGCGCGCCGCGCCTCGCTGCAATCGTCGAAGCGGGTGCGCACGCCCGCGATCTCCTGGTGGTCCTCGTGGCCCTTGCCGCAGATGACCACGAGGTCGCGCGGCTCGGCCATGGCAATGGCCCGCCGGATGGCCTCGCGGCGGTCGGGCTCCACGAGGCAATGGGCCTGGGGGTTGGCTCCGGCGAGGATCTCGGCGATGATGTCCTCCGTGCGCTCGCTGCGGCTGTTGTCGGCCGTCACCAGCGTCACGTCGGCGTAGTGGGTGGCCGTGGCGCCCATGAGGGGGCGCTTCGAGGGGTCGCGGTCGCCGCCGCAGCCGAAGACCACGATCAGGCGGCCGGGCGCGGCCAGCGGCTTCAGCGTGCTGAGCACCGAGCGCAGGCCGTCGTTGTTGTGCGCGTAGTCCACCAGCACGGTGAAAGGCTGCCCCTCGTCCACCCGCTCGAGGCGGCCCCGGGCGCCGGTGAACTGCTCGATCCCCTCGGCGATGGTGGAGAGGCCGACCCCCAGGGCGAGCGCGCAGCAGGTGCCTGCGAGGATGTTCTGGACGTTGAAGCCGCCGATGAGCGGGGAATGGGTGCGCACGTGGCCGACGGGGGTGTGCAGCCGCAGGGTGGTGCCGGCGATGGTCATGCCCTCGATGGCGGCCGTCACATCCACAGTGGCCTGGAGCCCGTAGGTGAGCACATTGCCCGGACCGCGACGCTCGCGGAAGAAGCCGCACTGCGGGTCGTCGGCGTTCAAAACTGCCGTGGCGCCGGGCGCGAGGGACGAGAAGAGCCGGGCCTTGGCGTTCAGGTAGTTCTCGAAGGTGCCGTGATAGTCGAGGTGCTCGTGGGGCGTGACATTGGTGAGCGCGGCGACGGCGAAGGGCACGCCCCGCACGCGCTCCTGGTCGAGGCTCTGGCTCGACACCTCCATGACGGCGTAGCGGACGTGCTGCTCGACCATCTGGGCGAAGAGTTCCTGGAGGTCGGGGCTCTCGGGCGTGGTGTTGGCAGCCCGTTCGCGCCGCGAGCCCACCTGGTTGAGCACCGTGGTGAGGAGGCCCGCCTGCTTGCCGTCCTTGGCGAGCAGCCAGTGCACGAGCATGGCGGTCGTGGTCTTGCCGTTGGTGCCGGTGATGCCCGTGGTGCGCACCAGGCCGGCCGGGCGGCCGTGGAAATGGGTGCACAGGTCCGCGAGCGCCTGGCGGACGTTGGGCACCAGGATGAGCGCGACGTGAGCCGGCACGGGCACCTCGCGGGAAGCCAGCACGGCCACGGCCCCGCGAGCGACCGCGTCGGCGACGTAGGCGGTGCCGTCGCTGTTCGGCCCCGGCACGACGGCGAACAGGAACTCCGGCCTCACTCGGCGGGAGTCCAGCGTCAGGCCCTGGATGCTCCGGTCGGTGTACTGGCGCAGCTCACGGTCGGCCAGCGGTTTGAGCAGCTTGCTGAGTTTCATGGCGTCCCCTTCGGTCGGTCGCCGCCGTAGCCCAGGCGGACGAGCGCCTGCGGCTTGTCGGGCGGCACCCCCCAGTAGGCGAGAGTCTGTTTGATGATCTGTCCGGCGGCGGGTGCGGCCACGGTGCCGCCATAGAACCTGCCGCCGGCGGACTTCGTCGGCTCGTCCACCGACACGACGACGACGAGCCTTGGGTTCTCGATGGGGGCCATCCCCACGAACGAGCAGATCACCTGGGTCCGCGAGAAGCCGCCGACCACCGGCTTCTGGGCGGTGCCGGTCTTGCCGCCGATGGTGTAGGCGGGATTCCGGGCGGCCTTGCCTGTGCCTTCCTCGACCACGCCGCACAGGAGCCGGCGCACCCGCTGCGCCACGCTGGCCGGAACAGCTCGGTGGACGACCTTGGTGGGCCGTTCGATCCACGTGCCGTCGGCCCGCCGCACGCGCTGGATCAGCCGGGGGTGCAGGAGCAGGCCGTCGTTAGCCAGGGCCGAATAGGCCATCGCCATCTGCATCGAGGTGACGCAGACCTCCTGGCCCACGCTGATCGAGGGGAGCGAGAAGCTGGTCCAGCGCGACGGCGGCCTGAGCCTGCCGGGGTTCTCGCCCGGCATCTCGAAGCCTGTGGGCCGCCCGAAGCCGAACCGTGTGAGGTACTCGTAGAGCCGCTCGGGGCCCAGCCGCTGGCCGATCTTGGCGGTGCCGATGTTGGACGACTTGATGAGCACCAGCGAGGCGGGCATCGTGCCGTAGGCGTGCACGTCGCGGAAGCGGCGGGTGCCCCCGATGAGCCACATGCCGTTCTCGCAGAAGATCGGCGTTTCCTCGGTGATGAGCCGCTCGTTGAACGCGCCGGCGAACACGAACGGCTTCATGATCGAGCCGGGCTCCATCCAGTCCACGATGTAGCGTGCGCGGGCGCGGCGCTTGAGGTCGGCGGGCTCGTATTCCGTGTACTTGTTGGGGTCGTAGCCCGGGCTGCTCGCAGCCGCCAGCACGCTGCCCGTGCGAGGGTCCACCACGACGGCGAAGGCGCCGCCCTTGGGCCCCCAGAGGTCGCACACCTCGTCGAGTGCGGCCTCCACATAGCCCTGGATCACCGAGTCCACCGTCAACTCGAGATCTGCCCCAGGCTGTGGGGGGTGGAGGACCGCATCGGACACGGCGATGTATCGGCCGGCCGCGTCGCGCTGGAGCTTGGCGCGGCCCGGCGTGGGGGCGAGCAGGCCGCCGCAGGTTCGCTCGATGCCCTCGAGGCCCTCCTCGTCCATTCCCACGAAGCCGATGAGCTGGCCGGCCAGCTCGCCCTGGGGGTACGAACGCTTGTACTCGGGCAGAATGCCCACGCCCTCGAGCCCCGCGGCCATCACGCGCCGGGCATCCTGCTCGCTCACCTTGCGCTTGACCCAGACGAACTGGCGAAGGCCGTCGAGGTCGGTGCGCAGTTCCTCGGCATCGCGGTTGAGCAACGGCGCGAGGGCTGCCGCAGCCGCCTCGGGGTCCGTCACCTTGGCCGGGCGGGCGTAGAGGGCTGAGTCGCGGAACTCCAGGGCCTCGCCCAGCTCGAGCAGCGCGGGGTGGCCCTTGAGTCTCGCGATCTGCTCGGGCGGCATGTTCCGCTTGATGCACACGAGCCCCATCGGCTGCTGGAGGCGGGAGAGGAGGAGGGCGGCGTCGAGGCCGAGGAACTCGGCGAGGCGGTGCGCGGTGGCCTCGGGATCGTCAATCTGCCTGGGGTCGGCGAACACGCTGGGCACCTGAGCCGAGCAGGCGAGGGGCCGCCCGCGGCAGTCGAGGATCGTGCCACGCCGCTCGGGCTTCGTGACCTGCACGAAGTGCTGCGATTGGGCCAGGTCCTGGAACCGGCCCTGGTCCATCCCCTGGATGACGTAGAGCCGCCCCAGAAGCCCTAAGTACAAGCCCAGGAGGAAGATCGCGACGATCCACACCCGGGCCTTGTGGCCATTCTGCCCTGCCATCGCGTCCCGTCCCCCGAAGTGCCCGGCCGCCTAGCCTGTCAGCCGCTCCGCCACACGGAGGCGGGCGCTGCGCGCGCGTGGGTTGTCCGCCACCTCCTCGGGCGAGGGGCGGATCGGCTTGCGGGTCACCAGTGCCACGACGCCTGCCTTGGCGTACTCACGGAAGCTCTGCTTGACGATGCGGTCCTCGAGCGAGTGAAAGGCAATCACAGCCACGCGGCCGCCCGGGGCGAGCCAGCGGGGCAGCGTGGCCAGCGCCGCCGTCAGCGCTCCCAGCTCGTCGTTGACGGCGATCCGGAGGGCCTGGAAGGTCCTAGTCGCCGGATGAATCCTGGCTTCGCGGCGCGGCACCGTGGCCTCCACGAGGCGCGCCAGGTCGAGTGTGCTGCGGAGGGTGTGGCGACGCTCGATGATCGCCCGGGCGATGCGGCGGGCGTAGCGCTCCTCGCCGTACTCCCGAAGCACTCGCTCAAGCTCCGCCTGGGAGGCTCGCTCGATGAACCGGGCCGCCGGAACGCCCTGGCTCGTGTCCAGACGCATGTCCAGCGGGCCATCCACCAGGAAGCTGAAGCCCTTGGCGGGCTGCTGCAACTGGAAGCTTGAGACCCCGAGATCCATCACCACTCCATCCGCCCGCCGACCCGCGCGCCGCTCGGCCAGCTCGGCCAGGTCGCGAAAACTGCCGTGCACGAGCTCGAAATGCCCCTCGAACGCCGCCAGGCGCTGCCGAGCCAGTTCCAGGGCCTCGGCATCGAGGTCGAGCCCCAGGAGCCGCCCACCGGGGAGAAGCCGCTCGAGGAGGGCACCGGCGTGCCCCCCCAGTCCCACCGTGGCGTCAATGAACCAGCGGCCTGGGGCAGGGCGCAGCAGAGTCAACACCTCGTCGAGCAGGACGGACTTATGCATTCGCGCCGGGTTCAGGAGAACAGAGAGGAGGCGGGCTCGTTCCGCGGGCCTGCGTCGCTCGGGTCGGTGTTGCTTTCACAGCCGGGAGAGGCCTGTGAGGGCAGACGACGCAGCCCTTGACAGCGGAATCCAGACCATGTACACTGGTCAATGGATGCCACGCCACCGGCCTGGGTTCCCCGCCCATCAGTGGCCGGCGGCGGTGGTGTGCTGGAAAGCGGGGCTCCGGTTCCCCGTCTCGCCCGGAGCCCTGCTTTCCCCGCTAGCAGATCCCCCTACCAAAGAACGAGTCCGCCTCCCCCGAAACTTCGCTATTCCTCGCCCGCTGGGCGGAGCTGGTAGAGCGACTCGGTGAGTTCCTCGAACTGGGCTTCGTGGGCCTCTCTGAGCGCCTTCCAGCGGCCCGGGTTCCAGAGCTCGATGCGGTTCGACGTGCCGACGAAGATCGCCTCGTCCTCGATGCCGGCGAGCTGCCGCAGGTGGTCGGGCAGCAGCACGCGGCCGAGTTTGTCGGGGTCCACGTGCACGGCGTCGCCAAAGAAAAACCGCTGCACCATCCGGGCATTGAAGCCCCGTAGGTCGGCGGCAGCGATCTCCTCGGCCACAGAATCCCACTGGCTGGCCGGGAAGAGGAACAGGCACTTGTCGAGGCCGCGGGTGAGGAAGAGGCCGGCACGGATCTCCTCCTCGCCGATCAACTCGCGGAAGGCTCGCGGCACCACGACGCGGTGCTTGGTGTCGAGCTTCTGGAGATACTGGCCTATGAACCGGGTGCCCACTGATTTCCACTCCGGGCCACTTTTTACCACGCACGGGGATTGTATAGTGTAACCGCGGCGCCGTCAAGCGATTTTCTGCGAAAGCTGAAAAGTTTTTCTAAAGATACAATAGCTAGGGCTTGAGCCCCAGCCCGCCCCCGAGATATAGTACGTGACTCGCCTCACAAGGGATAGGCCTCGGCATCGCGTCCGCGCTCATTGAGCATCTCGGCCCGGTACGCCCGCCAGCGCTCCCTGTCCCACAACTCCATCTGGTCGCTTACGCCGACGATGACGGCATCGTGGGTTATCGAGGCTTCTGCCAGCAGCGAGGCGGGCACGCGCATCCGGCCCTGGCGGTCGCAGTCGCCCTCGGCGGCCTGGGTGAAGAGCAGTCGCCGACGACGGCGGCTGCTCTCGGCCTTCTGAGGTGCTGAGTTCACTGCCGCCTCGATCTCCTTCCAGCGACGGGGGGTGTAGATCGTAATGCAGCCGTCCTCGCCTAGGGTCATCATGAAGCCCACGGCGCCTTCGGCTGCGCGCGCGGCGTCGCGCAGCCTGGCTGGGATGATCACCCTGCCCTTGTCGTCCACGGAGGTTTCATGTTCGCCGTAAAACACCAGCTGCGATGCCTTTATGTCGAGCTGGACCGGCAGCGGGCGCAGAGGGACCCCGTTTCGACCATGGTTCACCAGAATCTACCACTGACTCTCTCTGGTGTCAAGGTATTTTCCGAGAATCCACCATAATTCACCACCACCGTTCGCGCGCTGCGTAAGCTCCCTTGCGTTTGGCAGGCGCCCAGCGTATCATCTCGGCATCGCTGGGCCACCGGACGGGGTGAGCGAGATGGCGCAGGCGGGGCCAGATGAGAAGAGGCGCTTCCCGGCGTACCGGCCGCTGGTGCCGGCAGCCGTGGCGTTCGCGGCGGGCATCGCGGCCAGAGAGTTCCTGCGGTTGCCGCCGCTGGCTGTGTGGGGGGCGCTGATTGGCGCGCTGACGCTATTCCCTTTGCTTCGATGGGCGGGCCGCCGTGGCATGGCGCTCGGTTTCTTGTACATAGGCATTATGGGCGCGGGCTGGGTGCGGTTGGACGCGGCCGTGGGGCAACGGCCCGAGCACCACGTGGCGCGATTCCTGGGAGACCAGGGGCAGCTTGTCAAGCTCCGAGGGGTGGTTGCGAGCGATCCAGAGGTCCGAGAACTGCCGCCGGTGAGGCTGGCCGGCGATAGCCAGTGGCTGGCCAGCGAGGCATGCGAGGCCCGTTTCGACCTGGACGTGCTGGAAGCGCACGTTGGCGGGAGATGGCTCTCCGCAACAGGGCGGCTTCGGGTGGTGCAGCATGAGCCGTCGGTGACCCCCGGCTATGGGGACACCGTGGTGGCGACCGGCACGGCGCGGCTACCTTCGCCACCGAGCAATCCGGGCCAGATGGATGGAGCGACGCTGCTGCGTCGCAAAGGCATTGACGGCGTGCTGTCGCTTAGCGGCGGAGGGTTGACCGTGGAGGCGGGTCTGG